>JAGBXH010000306.1 GCA_017629395.1 Clostridia bacterium
GCCGCCGCAGCCTACAAGGGAAAACCGTTCGGGGCGGAGCTCGGGGATGTATTTCGCCGCTGCCATCCTCGCCCCTCTCATCAACCGGGTACTTTCTGTGAGTCGCATGCGGGTACTTCTTCCCGTCAAAGCCGATATATGTGACATTATATAGCAAGAAAAGGGAATTGTCAAGTGTAAAATCGAAAATGTTGCGCAAATTCAAAAAAATACAACTTTTTTTGAAAAACCGTGTACATTTCTTCAAAAAATGCGTCTATATAAGTGAAGGCACATTTTTCTTGACACAAAACGCGCAATGTGATACAATGGAATTGCAAAGATAAAAGGGAGGAAACATCATGAGATGCATGGGAAAATTGATTCGCTCGTACAGAGTAAAAAAGCAAATGACCGTACATGACGTGGCGGCGGCACTTGGCGTAAACGAGCGTCTTGTGACCAAATGGGAAACGGGCAGAGCTATGCCCGATGCACCCATGATCGAGCAGATTTCCACCCTTTTGGAGATCCCCACCGGTGCGTGGATCAGCACAACCATGCACGGACTTCAGTGCCAAAGGCGCAGCTTGCTGATTACGGTGCTTGCCCTGCTGCTTGCTGTTTTGCTTGCACTTGGGGGCATTGGTATGTATGCAAGACAGATTTTGGAGCGCATGGAATACGTACTGTACGGTAGCTTTGGCAGCTTGGCAAGCAATTATGCCGTAAGCGTGTCTATGACGGAGCTGATTGCAACCCCCGAGCGGTATCATGGCGTCAGGGTGCGCTTGATCGCCGTGGGTAATCTTGAGTTTGAGGGGAACTACATCAGCACCGATAAAGAAGCATGGGAAAACCATACCACTGACAAAATCTGGGTCGAGCTTGGTGAGGAGCTGCAGCCCTATTACGAAGAATTGCAGAGATATAACGGTGAATATGTGATCATTGAGGGTATGTTTGATATGTACGACAAAGGACATTTTGCAATGTTCCAAGGCGCTTTATATGATGTGGATCGATATGAATTGTGGAATCTGTAAGAGAGGGGAAAAAGTATGAAAAAAGCACTGAAAATATGGATGCTTGCACTGATAATGTTTCTTTGCCTGTCCGTGCTTTGTGCGTGTGACAGCGATCCGTATAGAGGTCGTCGCCCGACCGACCAAAAGAATACCGAATGGGTGTGTGAGGAATATCAGATGTCGTTTGAGGTTAACGACGAGGGAAGGGTGAAAAATGCCGTTCTCAACATCAATGACACGGAACGTACGTTTGATCTTTTGTGGGAAGGGGTCCCCAATCCAATCATGCCGGATGTGATCGTTTTTGATCCGCAAGACCTTGAAGGGGACAGCTCGCTCTTTTCGGGAGATTGCAAATTTGCAAGAAAATATTTTGAGATTACGGTTACGAATGACCCGTACGGTTTTTTCCCCGAGGGTTGCACGCTGCGCTTTGAACGAGTGGAGTAGAAAAGTAAACGATTACAAAGCAGACGCGTAGCGCGTCTGCTTTTTCTATAGTAAAAACGAGTTTGCCGGTCCGTTTGGGGGGGATGTGAAAAACCGTTTCCGTTCTTTTTTTGAGCAAGTAGCCGCAAAAAGAAGAACATATTTGCTTCGCAAATGAAAACGGCGTACAGGATGATTTCGCGCCTGCGGGCGCGACTTGGGGCGCTGCCCCAAGTCCCTGCGACCTTTTTGAAAAAAGGTCGATCAAAAACTTTCGTGATTTTTGGGGATTTGAAATTTTGCCGCGTTTCTAAATTTTTCTTTCAAACCGTCCGCTCTCCGTTGACAAAATCCGTGCAATACTTTATAATATATTTACACCTTAGAATAATTCCCGGTTTTTACGGAAACCATGAATGATAGATACTCAAAGGAGCTTGCCGTGGTCTTTTCATCGCTGATCTTTTTGTTTGCATATCTGCCTCTGACGCTGGCCGCGTACTACGTTTTTCCGCGTAAATGGAGAAACGTGGTACTTTTCGTGCTGTCGCTGTTGTTCTACGGCTGGGGCGAGCCGTTGTATATTCTTTTGATGATGGCATCCATTACGGTGGCGTACGTGGGCGGCTTCTTTATTGAAAAATACCGCCATACCTCTCCCGGAAAGTGCAAGGCGGCAATGATTCTTTCGCTTGCCCTCAACCTGTCGTTTTTACTGTTCTTCAAATACTTCAACTTCACCATGGAAACGCTGTCGTTGATCCCGTTCCTGTCGGAGATCGCCAAGCCGATTGAGGGGCTTTCGCTGCCCGTGGGCATTTCGTTCTACACCTTTCAGATCATGTCCTATACCATTGATCTGTACCGCCGCGAAACAGAGGTGCAAAAGAATTATATCGCCTTTGGTACCTACGTCACGCTGTTCCCGCAGCTCATCGCAGGCCCCATCGTGCGTTACCGCGACGTGGACGATCAGCTCATCGGTCGCCGCGAGAATTTGGCTGACTTTTCCGCAGGCGTGCGCCGTTTTTGCGCAGGTCTTGCCAAAAAGGTGCTGCTGGGTGACGGCGCGGCTGCCGCGTTCCGCTATTTCTCTGCGGCTGCAGGCTTTGAGCACACCGCGCTTGGCGCGTGGATGACCGTCATTTGCTACACCTTACACATCTATTACGACTTTTCCGGCTACTCCGATATGGCGATCGGTCTTGGCATGATGTTCGGCTTCAAATTCCCCGAGAACTTCAATTACCCTTATATTGCAAGGAGCATTACCGAGTTCTGGCGTCGCTGGCACATTACGCTCTCCACGTGGTTTCGCGAGTACGTGTATATCCCGCTGGGCGGCAACCGAAAGGGAAAGGCGCGCCAGTATCTCAACCTTGCCGCGGTCTGGCTGCTGACGGGTCTTTGGCACGGTGCGTCGTGGAATTTCGTGCTTTGGGGCGCGTATTTTCTGGTCATTCTGGTCATTGAAAAGGCGTTCTTGCTCAAAGCCTTTGAAAAAGTGCCGCGCGTCTTGACGCACGCCTATGCGCTTTTGCTGATCGGCATCGGCTGGATCATTTTCGCATTCCCCAACCTTTCCGAGGGCTGGGCGATCTTTACGGGCATGTTTGGCATCGGCACGGTTGGCTTTGCTTCACCCATAGCACTGTACGAAGCGTTGCGTTATCTGCCGCTCTTGATCGTGTGCTTTATTGGCGTGACCCCCTTGCCCAAAAAGCTGTTTGACAAATGCAAGGAAAAGCCCCTTGTGGCGTATATCACCCCCGTGGCGTGCGCGCTTTTGCTCGTGCTTTGCACGGCGTATCTGGTGGACTCCACCTTCAGCCCGTTCTTGTACTATATCTTCTAAAGGAGGCAGACGTGAAGCATCAAAAACTCATTCATATACTGACAATCGTGCTGTTCGTGCTGCCTTTGGCACTGGGTTTGATTTTGTTTGCGGCATTGCCCGATAACGACTTTTCCGCAGAGGAGAACCGCAGTCTGCAGACTTTCCCTAAGTTGACCTGGACGTCGCTCAAGGACGGTAAATTCGGCTCGGACATGAACGAATACTTTGCCGATCAGTTTCCCGTGCGTGACGCGCTGGTGGGAATTAAGGGCATTGCCGAGCTTGCAATCGGCAAGATGGGCAACAACGGCGTGGCTTTAGGCAAGGACGGCGTGCTTGCCGTGCGCTGGTTTGATTCCTACGTGGATCGCTTGACCCGCGTGTACGACACCGATTATTACTCCGAGGACAGCGTTGCCGCGCAGACAAATGCGCTGAATCAGTTGTCCGCGGACCTTGCCGCGCAAAATATACCGCTGACCGTTATCATTCCGCCGCGCACGCTGGACGTGTACGGTGATAAGACCGGCTATCCTGCCGAAATGGCAGAGAGATTGTGGGCGGATATTGACGCAGGGCTTGACGAGAACGTCAACTACCTTGATTTGCGCGCAATCATGCAAAACGCCATCGAAAACGGTGAATACGTCTACTACCGCACCGACCACCATTGGACGACCAAGGGCGCATATCTTGCCTATACCGAGCTGATGCGTGCATGGGGCAGGGTTGCCGATATCATTCCCGAGAGTGCTTTCGAGATCGAAACAGTCGAGGATTTCTACGGCACGACATGGTCGCGCGCGGGGCTGAAATTTATCGCCCCCGACACGTTGGAGCTTTGGCACTTTGACGGTGAGGACGGCTATACCGTCACCGATCCCGCTACCGGTAAGAGCTTTTCGGGCTTTTATAACCGCGAATATCTTGCAAAAAAGGATAAGTATTCCGCTTTTCTGGACGGCACGCACAGCGTGCTGACCGTGACCAAAAATGACGGCACGGATCGCCCGACGCTGCTCGTTCTCAAGGATTCCTTTTTCAACAGCACCGTGCCGTTTTTGGCGCAGCATTATGATCTTGTCGTGGTCAATTTGTCCGTGGGCGGTGTCAAGCCGCTTTCCGAGTATATCGCGCAGTATGGCTGTGACGGTGTGTTGATCATGTACAACGGTGAAAACATTATGGAAAACGACGCACTTGCAAGCGTGATCTATCAAAAACCAACTAAGCAGGAGGATATGCAATGAGCTTTTGGATCATGGCGGACGACCGCCCCACAACCCCCAAGTTCTATTATTTTACCAAATCTTTCGATGCGCCCAAGGGTGCATCCTTCAAGGTGCGCGTTTGCGGTGACAGCCGATACGCGCTGTATCTCAACGGACATCTTGTGTCGGAAGGCCCCTGCCAGGGATCTTCCTATCAGACCTACTTTGAAACAGAGGATCTGACTCCATACTTAAAGGAAGGGGAGAATACGCTGTTTGCCAAGGTGCTTTACGTGACCGAGGGATATTTTATCTCGGTGTTCCGCAAATCTCGCCCTGCATTCTGGCTGGACGGTGAGCTGCGCACGGGCTGCGAGAGCACAGCCATCGGCACGGACGCAAGCTGGACCTGCGAGCGCGAGGACGCCTGCGCATTTTCCAATATGCCCGGCATCCATATTTCCATTCCGCCCTTCGAGCAGTGGAGCGGTGCAAGCGTAAGGACGCCTATGCCCGTCATCCAGGCCTACGAGCCGCAGATCGAGAGAGGCTGCTATAACCTGTACGGCTTGAACGAAACCTACATCATGGCCCCCCGTCCCGTGCCCGCCATGCAGACCGAGGGCTATCTGCCCTTGCAAAAGGTGCGCGCAGGGGAGGGCTTTGTCGAGTATGACGCAGTCAATTACACAACCGCCAAGATCCGCCTTGGATTTAAGGCGAAAAAGGGCACCAAGGTGCGCCTTATCTGGTCGGAATGCTACAGCGTAGCAGATGCGCAGGGCAATCGCTATAAGGCAAAGAGAGATGCGTACGACGATCCTACGGCAGAGCTGCATGGCGGCTTTGATACGCTGATCGCTACGGGCGAGGAGCAGATCTTCGTGCCGTTCTGGTATCGCTCCTTCCGCTTTGTCCGCGTGGAGTTTGAAGATCCGGATTTTGCGCTTTCGGCATTTGAGTATGCGTTTTATCATTACCCTCTGGATAAGGCGGGTGAGTTCTCCTGCTCCGATCCCAGATATAACGAAATGTGGAAAATCAGCCGCAATACCGTGCTTTGCTGCATGCACGAGATGTACGTGGACTGCCCGTATTACGAGCAGCAGCAATACGACATGGACAGCGCGCTGGAAATGCTGTTTACCCTGCGTATGAGTGCCGACGACCGCATGCCCTTTAAGTCGATCACGGATTTTGCGCATTCTCAAATGGCGGACGGCATGCTGCAGGCAAACTATCCCTCGGTGATGACGCAGATCATTCCCGATTTTACGTTTTTCTGGGTGCTGATGCTGCGTGATTATCTGCGCTATTGCGGATACGGTGCGGATGCACTTGCGCGCGTGCGCTCCATGACGGGCACGGTTGACCGCGCGCTGGAGGGCTTTGAAAAATACATGACCAAGCAGGGGCTGATCGGCGTGACGCCCTATTGGCATTTCGTGGACTGGGTGCCCGGCTGGCACGTGGGTGTGCCGAACGGCGGCTTTACCGAGCCCTTGACCGTCACGTCCTTGATGTATGCCGCTGCTCTGGGTGCTGCGGCTGAGATCTGTAATGCTGTCGGCAGACCCGGACTTGCAGAGGACTATCGTACAAGAGCTGCACGCATGATCGAAAACGTGCAAGCGCATTGCTACGACGAGGCTGTCGGCTTGTACCGCAATACACCCACTGTGGCAGAATACAGCCAGCATACCACGCTGTGGGCAATTTTGTCGGGTGCTGTGAGCGGGGAAGAGGCAGGCGCGCTGCTTGACCGCACCTTTAACGCGCAAGTGCCTGTCGCTGTTTGCTCCTTCTCCATGGGTCACTATATGTTCCGCGCGCTGGAGTGCGGCAATCGCTACGATCAGTACGCAAAGCGCCAGCTGCAGGGCTGGGAAACCATGCTGGATCTGCATTGCACCACCTGGTGCGAAAATCCCGATAGCCCCAGAAGCGAATGCCACGGCTGGAGCTCCGCACCTATCTATGAGTTTTCTGCCATGGTGCTGGGCGTTTGCCCCACCGAGGACGGCTACAAGAGCGTGCGCATTCAGCCCCGCGTCCATGCATACGATCTGACGTGGGCAAAGGGAACGATCCCCACGCCGCACGGCATCATTACGGTTGCATGGGAAAAGACTGACGGCAAGCTGACGCTGGAGGTCACGTTGCCCGCACATTCGGCACTTGCCTGCGAGGTCGTCCTGCCCGACGGTACTACCCGTACGCAGACACAAACCAAAGCAAGCTATTCCTGCGGGCTTTGATAAAATCTTTTCAGTAAAAGCAGGTCGGACTCGATTGAGGCCGACCTGCTTGTCTTTACAAGGATACAGAACAAATAAAAAATTTGCCATTCATAAAACCTGCATCATCGTTCAAAATAATAGCAGAGCACGCGAAGATTTTTGCGGACTCAATTGAGATAGATTATTTTGAAAAGAACGGGGAAGCGTGCGGGAAGTACCCGCGCAGCTGTCCCTACA
>JAGBXH010000307.1 GCA_017629395.1 Clostridia bacterium
ATATACGTAGCCGTCCGTGTAGCTGCCGTCCCTTGCCACGCGCGCACCGATAATATCGTTTCTGCCCGAGAACTCGGTATAGTACTTCGAGCCATAGCCCTTTGCATCGCGGTGTCCCGTGTTGCCTATATAGGCAGCATAGTAAGGCTCAACGTCATTCCATTGCTCTGCCCCCGCGCCAATGTCAATGGTCTTGGCTTGGCTCGGTGTCGGAATGGGTCTTGCACCGCCAAAGCGTCTGGAGGCGTTGACCAACTGATAATAGTAATGATCCTTCAGATCCCCGCGGCTGGGCTCAACGTCACGGCTGTGCTCGTCGTCAAACTGGTCGGGAAAACCGTTTGGCGTATTGCTCCAGTTCTCGTTTCTGCCCGCCGTCCATTCATTCCAGCCCGTAATAAACAGCACCTTGGGATCTTGCTCTATGGCATAGTCAAGCTGCTCTGCAAGCTGATATCCCCACAGCTTGGCATCGGGCTCGGTGCGGTAGCCCTTTGAGGTATAGGAGCGTCCCATTGCGTCGGGATGGTTCATGGCAACCATGCTATCGGTCACGTAGGAGTGGTTGATTGCCACGCCCGCGGTCATCTGCTCCCATTTCTTTTCTCTTTTTTCTCTGCTGGTAGTGTAATAAGTTGCCTGCGGATAGGTGGAGAGCCAACCCCACTGCAGCTTTTGCGTATCCTTAACCACGTAGCTCGGCTGTCCTGCACGGAAGGTAAAGAATTTCTTAATTTCCACGTTCAAGCCCGATTTTGAGCTCAGGTTAGAGGAATGCGCCATCAGCATGGGCTTGCCGTCCAGATAATACCAAAGGCTGTGATATTTATCGGGGCGATAAATATCCAGATACAAAGATTCCAGCTGCTCCAGCGAGCCGGTGGTCGGTCCAAAAGGCAGCATAAAGGACACCTTGGGGGTATTCATGCCGTTTTGCTGCATCGCGGACCAGGTTTCGTACAGCGGCGTATAGCTGGATTTCCAGGTATAGTTGCCGTTGGTGTTGTCGGTAAAAATGACGTCAACGCCTGCGTTGGCAAGCATTTCTGCGTGCTTGCGCAGCACCCATACGTCATCGGTACGGTAAAAGCCGAACAGCGGCTCGTTCCAGAAAAACGCCGTACCCGAGGTGGGCCAGCCTTTGTGGAAATAGTCGTTGATCGCCTCGGGATGCTCGGTGGTAAAAGCGGTGTTGTTAAAGGGCTCGTTCCCTGCAAGATCCACGTGCCATGTCCAGTAAAAGATCGCAAGCGTTTTGTCTTGCTTCAAATCTCCCACCTCGGCATTGGTCAGCGACACTCTGCCAAGTCCGTCGGTAAATACCCAGGTATCGGGCATGACCTCATGGGTATAGAGCAAGCTGTCCACCGGGAACACGTACTCGTCGGGCGTATCGTGTCCCGTATATGCCTGCTCTTGCGAGGAAGCCTGATAAAAGGGCATTTCGGGTGTGACGGTAAAGGACACCGTGATCTCCAGATCCCCCGTCCTTTCCGAGCCGTCCTGCATGACGTAGCCCTTGGAAATTTTGGCAGGATACAGCCAAGTGCCAATAGAGCCCTCTACGTCCTTGATGCAGAACAGGTACTCGCCTGCAGGCTGCTCATCAAAGGAAAGCGTATACGTCTGACAGTCGCGCACGTTCTCAAATCGCGCCTGTGCAACGGGCTCGGATGCCACCGTTTTATCGTACGTTTCGTTCCATGCGTAAAGCACCAGCGTGGCATCCGAATCGGAGGTATTCCAGGTAGGCAGGCAGTAAGCCAGCCCGTTAAAGGATGCGCCAAGACTCAAATGCGCGCCGTACACCTCACCCGGATGTACCTGATGTGCGGATTTCTGCCCATCCAAAGAGGGATCGTACGCCTTGATCTTGACGGGGGCATTGCTTGCAATAGGACTTTGCTCTGCCATAATGGGCAAAGCTGCGCACGCAAGCAGTACGATTATCATCAGTACAATAGCGATTGCTCTTTTCATAAAAACCTCCCCAAAATCACAAATTCGGTAAATTCTCGGATCTTTTTTCATACGTTTCGCGCGCCTTGATGGGCAGCTCGCAGATCATGGCGGTCACCGCTCCGTCCATTTCCTCATAGGTCTTGGCTTGCTGCAGCCGCCTGATATACTTTTTATCCTGCTCGAACGTACCGCTCATGAGCAGCCAAATTTCCTTCATACGCCCCGAGGTAGCATAGTCCCCTATCGAGGGACGGTAGCGATCGGTCAGCTCGCGGTGAAATTCCATCATCAAGGCGCGCGTGACCGTCTTATCCGAAAGCAGCGCGGGGCAAGATAAGAGCCCCCTGCCTAACATGATCGCCTCGGTCCTCGGAAACCGCTCGGCAATATACGCAGCATCCGCGCGTGTACTGACGTTTCCGTTGTAGCACAAGGGAATATCCGTGTTTTTGCAAACGTACGCGTAAGCGTCCAGATGCGGTACGCCGCGGTACATTTCCTTGCCCGTACGCGGATGCACGGTCAACTCCTTGACGGGATATTTGTTGTAAATTTCAAGTATCTCGGGCAGCTCGTCCGCATCCTGATAGCCGATGCGGGTTTTGATGGAAATATCAATGGGGCAAGCAGCAAAGATGCGGTCAAGAAACTGCTCCAGCATATCGGTCTCCGCCAGCAAGCCCGACCCCTTTTTCTTTGCCGTGACCGTACCGGATGGGCAGCCTAAATTGAGATTGACCTCGCCATATCCGCGCGCTGCGATCTCCGCGGACATCCACAAAAAGTCGTCCGCATTTTTACAAAGCAGCTGCGGCACGGTAGGAGCGGGATTGTTTGCGGGATCCAGCTCACGCACTTCGCGCGGCGTCAGCCTATGCACCTCGGTAGGCGAGAGAAAAGGCGTATAATAGCGGTCCACACCGCCGAAAATTTTATGGTGTACCGTGCGGTACACGCTGTCTGTCAACCCCTCCATGGGGGCAAGGTAGTATTTCATGTGCGTTCCTTTTTGTCATAATTATGCTGATATTATAACACAAAATGCGAAAAAAAGCAACAATATCATGCATTTTTCTACCGTTTACGCATCGCATCCATAAACAATTTGTGAATTTACAGAAAAAGGCATTGCACTTTGCAAGGTTTTGTGATATATTATTAGCGTATCACCATTCCCCTTGCGCGTCAAGGGATGAAAGGAGCACAATATGGAAAACAATAACAACAGCACTCGTACGATCGTTCTGACCGCGATCATCAGCGCAGTTTCCGCTGCAGCATTGACCGCAGCTATCATCTTTGCTGTCCAGAACAGACACAAGATCAAGGCTGCCGCTATTCGCGTCAAGGATAAGAGCGTAGCAGTTGCCAACAATCTCAAGGCAAAGCTGAAGAGAAAGAAGAACGTTGATATCAGCCTGGATGAGACCTACGACATTCCTGAGGAGCTCAGCTTCGAAGAAACCGACACCGATCTCGAGATCCTGAACGCTGAGGACTAATGACAAATAAAAGCTGCCATCGAGCTCGATGGCAGCTTTTATTTTATGATTTTCCTTTCCCAAACAGCCCCTGCACGCTCTCCAGGATCTTAAAGCGTATGCGGTACTTGACGTTGTCTGTCTCGGTGATCACGCGATACTGCTCCCCCGTCAAGCCCACGGAAATGAACGCATCCTCATTGCTTTGGTCGTCATTTGCGCTTGCTGCAGACAGGCAGAGAGGCGGAAACAGCACGCACCACCAGTTCTGCCCCTCCGCCTTGCCAATGCACACGCGCAAGGACACGTACGAGCCGCTTGGAAAGCAGCAATTTTCATAGCTGCGCGTGGGGTACTCCTCTCTGCCCAGCAGCACGCTGACGGGATAGTCATACCCCTGCTCCCGCACGATCGCCTGCGCTGCCGCCACGATCTCATCGGAATGCTCATCCAAGATACGCTGTGCCTGCTCGCGGCTTGTGCAGCCCTGCAGAAGCGGTGCCGTCACGCGCAGCACCTCGTCGCGTACCAAAAGCTTGAGTGTCTGATCCTCATCCGTATCCGAGTTGGCAAGCACGTGCAGCCGCACGACGCTGTCATAGATCTGCTGCTCACCGTGAATGGGCAATACGGTAAAAAGCCCCAACAAAAACAGTAAAATAATGCCCCCTGTAAGTATTCTCTGATACCTGCACATAAAAATATCCTTCCCTTCGATCATATTCTGTCATCCGACAAGCCTATGATTTCCCCGGGAAGGATATTTTATTCAAACAAGAGCTACGAAATCAATCGTTCTCGCCGTCCTCGAGCACCTCATCGTGGAATTCGATGTTCTCAAGGATCTTGGCAATGCGTGCGCCGTGCTCGACCGATGCGTCCTCAATGAAGGTCAGCTCGGGCGTCATGCGCAGATTGAGCGTTTTTGCCAGCTGCGTGCGCATATAGCCGCTTGCCTGGCGCAGCCCCTTTGCCACGTCCTTTTTATTGCCCGAAAGGCAGGAATAATATACCTTTGCATACTTGAGGTCAGGGGTGACATCCACCGCGGTAACGCTGATAAACGCATCGCTGACGCGAGGATCCTTGACACCGCGCAAAATGACCATCAGCTCCTTTTGCATCTCATCGTTGATTCTGCCTCTTCTGTAATTCGCCATAATTTCTCCTTAAACTTGTATTGCGGTCTTATTGTAACATAAAGATTTGCACTTGTCAATCACTTTTTATTCGGTACGCAGACAAAACGCAAACGCAGGCAGGTTATTGCCGTTTCGCAGGTCGGCATACTCGATTGACGCGCGGATAGAATATGCATACGACACTACGCTTGCGTCCGCGCCCTCGGGTACGTCCACGGTGATGCAGCCGCGCGTTTCAATGACGGCGCGTGCGGGCACGTCCGCGCCCTTGGGTCCTACGCGAAATCCCTTGACCTCTGCCCCGATACTGTCGCGGGGCGATTGCCCCAGCACGCAAAGTCCGTCGCCGATGTCGGTAAAGCACACCGTGATCTGCTTGCCGTCCGCAGATTTCTGCGCGGTGGTGGGCTTGGGTGCGCGCGCCTCGTACTCTCCGCCAATGCGGTACTCGCGTGCCAATGCAAGCTTGGCGATACGCATGGCAAGCTCGTATTTACGGGGAGAATGCGCAAAATCGGGGTGATCATCGGGAGCACCGAGATCCATGGCGGGGGTCAGCGTGTAGTTAGGGATCGTGGCAAGCGCATCCAGCTGCTTGACGCGCACGGTGTCAAGTGCGGGGAAATAGGCGGCACACTCGTCACGGTAGTCGGAAAGCTGCACGTTATAGAACGGGAAGTCCTGCCCAAATCGCGCGCGCTCGTCGGCAACCAGCGCGGCAAGCTCTTTGTCGTACAAGGGTGCACGATCCGGGAAGCAGCCCTCGCTCTCCCCTTGGAAAAAGATCTGTCCCTTAAACTGCAGGGGCACGAAGGGATGAATGAGCGAGTTGTAAAAGCCGCCAAGAGGTACTGCCACCGTGGTGGTATAACCAAGCTCGGTTGCAAGCTCTGCGGGCATCAGCTCACGAATACAAGCACCGCCCGCTGCCATCATGATAAGTCCTACGGGCGCATCAATATAGCGCAAAAGCTCCTTGCCAAAGAACCAGCCGATTGCGGAAAATTCGCGTGCAGCATCCTCCAGCGGCAGCTTCCAGCACCAATCGGGATTGATGACATCGGGCTGCGGCTCACCGCACTTGTCCTGATGCTCAAAGGCATACTGGCGCGTTTGCGCAAACAGGCGCAGCGGCTCGTCCTTATCATACCATTGCTCGGGCGCCCAATCAAGGCAGGAGGAGAGATTATGCTCTGCATTGGACTGACCGCCGATCAGCCACACGTCACCCACCAGCACGTCCTGTAGCACCGCGCTGTGTCCGCGGTCGTCGTAAATGCTCATGAGCTTGCCCTCCCATACCGCGCTGTGCGGTACGAAGCGCAAGGTCCACGTTCCCTGCTCCGTGACGGTTGCGCTGACACGCTCGCCCATAAATTCGCCCGTGACGGTTGAACCGGGAGCATCCGAAAAGCCCCAGATGCGGATGGGTCGCTCGCGCTGCAGCACCATGTGCGAGCCGAACGCGCCCGACACCTTAAACTCCGGGCAAGTCCAGTTGGACGCAAGTGCTTGCAGCTGTTTTTGTTCTTGTGACGGTAAAGCCATTTTGTTTTCCATAAAAGACCTCAATTCTCTGCTGCTTGTTGGTAGCAGGTATATAATTCGTCGGCAAGCGCAGCCATTGCCTGCGCGTTTGCCTTTTCCACTTGTCTGTCATAGGTCACAAGACCGTTGGTTTCGTCCTCCACGTCCGAAATCTGCGTCAGCACGGCTGCGCAAAGACCGCTCTTTTCGATAGCGGGCATGACCTGCTCGCGATAGAGTGCCTCGGTTGCCGTCTGCCACGCTTCGGGAGTGGGGTAGGTGGAATATCCGTAATTGTTGTCGGGGTTGAAGATGTGCCCTTCCACGCGGCAGGCGTAGCCGCCGAACTCGGAGAGCACCACGGGGCGGTCACCCCAAGGCTTGATGTTGATCTTTTTGAAGTAAATGTGCTCACTCTGCACGTCGCTCTTACGCTCCCAGAACCAGCCCGAGGTGGTGTCCCACACGCGAGAGGGATCAAGTGCCTTGAGCACGACGTAGGTTTCATCCGCTTCAAACTGTCCCCATCCCTCGTTGAAAATGGTGTAATAGCACACGCTGGGGTGGTTATGAAGCAGCCGCACTGTGTTCGCGCTCTCTGTAAAGAAGGCTTTCTTGCGGCGCTTGGTAGCCTTATGGGTAATGCCGCGCTTAAAGCCGATCGTAGGCAGCGCGGTATCCACAAGAAAGCTGTAATCGCCGCTGTTGACCATATCCTGAAATACCACCATACCCAGCTTGTCGCACAGATAATAGAAAATCTGCGGCTCGATCTTGATATGCTTGCGCAGCATGTTAAAGCCCATTTTCTTGGCGGTCAGAATGTCGTTTTCATAGCCATTGGGGCTGCCGGGCAGGTAGATACCGTCCGGGAAATAGCCTTGGTCGAGCAGACCGTGGAAGAAATACGGCTTGCCGTTGAGCAAAATACGCGGTGTTTCGCCTACTTTGGCGACTTCCACCGTGCGCAGCGCGAAATAGGACTTGACCGTGTCTTGTCCCGAGGTCAAGGTAAACTCGTAAAGATACGGGTTTTCGGGCGTCCACAGCATTGCGGTCTTGGGCGTATACGTGTAAGAATTGCCCGTAAAGGTCACGGTATCCGCACCGTCGGGCGTTTGCACGGTCATGGTATATTCACCCGTGCCGCCCATGATATCGATTTTCACAGAATCAAGCGCGGGCGTCAAACGGACATTTTCGATATACGCGTCGGGCACCTGCTCCAGCCATACGGGCTGCCAGACACCGCTTATGGGCGTGTACCACATGCCGCCGCGATCCACTCTCTGCTTGCCCCAGCCGAAGCTATGATCAAGCGTGTCGGACACTTGCACGGCAAGGCGGTTTTTTCCGTTTTTGACGAACGCAGTGATATCCACGTCAAAAGGCAGATATCCGCCCTCATGATAGCTTATCTCTTCACCGTTCACAATCACGGTGCAAACCTGATCCACCGCGCCAAAGTGCAAAAGCACCTTGCTGTTGGATTTTTGCAGGTCAAAGTCACGCTCATATAGCCATTCCTCGCCCTTGCCAAGCGCGCGTTCAATACCCGAAAGTCTGCTCTCGGGTGGGAACGGCACACGGATCTTTCCGACAGGCTCTATTCCCTTTTTGCCAATTACCGAAAGCTCCCATTCCCCGCAAAGGCTCTGCCAGCACTCGCGGCGCATCGAGGGGCGGGGATATTCCTTCTCCCACGCGTCGGGATCATCCTCAAAGGGCGTGTGCAGCTCTTGCAGGCGGGGTTGCTTTTTGTCCTTGATCAGCACGATCAAAAGCAGCACGACGGCTGCCACAACCAGCGCGGCAAGGAAGATATTTGCGTTCGGCACAAAGGATTCGGTACCGTCACCGTTGACGATCTTCTCGGCGTTTGCCAGCACCATCTCACCGATCCAAGGACCGATGACGCCCGGCAGCAGCACCTGCGCAAAAATGCGCACGCCCTGCAGTCTGCCTGCTTTACCTGCAGGTGTCAGATCACGGATCTTTGCTCCGAACACCGCTGCACCGCAAAGGTAACCGCACATCATCAGCAGCGAGCCGACAAAGACAAGCAGCTTGGTACGGAACACAAACAGCATGACAAATCCTGCGCACAGCCAAAGCATGGCAAGAATGCCCGTGAGCTTAAAGCCCTTTTTATCGTACACCCTGCCCCACAGCGCAGTAGCAACCGACGCAAGAATGATGGCGGGAGCCATGACCAGCACGTAATCCGCCATACCCAGCGAGATCTCATAGTAGATAATGAGATACGGCATAAAGATCTGTATTGCGATATTGAACAGCACGAATACCGCTAAATACACGTACAGCTTTGCGTGCTGTCTTACGGTTGACGGGCGGAATCCGTAAAACACGGTGGAAAAATAACCGTCGGACGAGGGCTTGATATCGGGGTCACGGATCAGGAAAAAGCCCAGCACACCTACCGCCAGCACCACGCCGCCGATGATGCAGAACATAATCGTCCAATATTTGGGCATGTCCTGCGTGATGTGCGCGGGCATGAGCATCATGCCGCCAAACACAAACAGAATGGCGATCAGCGGCATCATGGCGTTCAGTCCCTCGGCAGCACCGCGGTTTTTCTCGGTGGTGGAGTCGGTCAGCCATGCGTTAAACGCCGCATCGTTTGCCGTTGAGCCAAAGAAGGTCATCAGACAGTCCAGCACCACGGTCAGCGAAACGCCTACGGCAGCGGCAGACACGGTCATGGGCACGAT
>JAGBXH010000308.1 GCA_017629395.1 Clostridia bacterium
CGCTTCTCTGTGCCACTGTTCCTGCCTTTGCGGCAGGTGACGAGGAATATATTTCCGAGTTGCGTCTGGTGTATGCAGAGGACTATGAAGAGGCAAAGGAAATTATCGCTGAGGGCGAATTCAAGGAGTATAAGGTGCTCAACGAAAACCTCAATGCGGATTCCGGCGAGATTGGCGTATGGCTTGCTTACAAGACCACGACCAATATCGAGGAAGCCATCACCGACCTTGCCGTCATGCAGATGAACGGTGGTTACAGCGAGGGTAACTATCAGGAAATGCTCAAGCAGAGCTACGACGAGTACGTAGCAATGGGGCAGATCTACCTGGATGCAATCAACTATTTCGTGGAAGCATACGATGCAGGGGATCACCTTGCAGATGCCGCTTTCCGTCAGCTTAACTTCTATAACATTGTAAGTAAAGGCATTCCCGAAGACGAGATCCCCACCTTTGAGGGTGAGCGTCTTGGTGACATCTTCTACGAGGGGATTGACGAATACGAGCTGGCGACCATCTTCTTCCAGGGAAACTCCTACGTGCTTGATAACGTTCGTTCGCTGCTTGCAATGGGCGTTTCCTACAACGAGGACGGCAAGACCTACCTTGATAAGGTAGGCGATGCTGCAGCAGAGATGAAGGATGATCCCACCGCATATGCGGACGAGGATCTTGATGCGCTTGCTTCACTGATCGCTCCCTCCATCGGTGTTTATGCCGATATGTTCAAGGAGCTTGTCACCGTTGAAGATGAGCTCAATTACAAGGATGAAGATTATACCGATTTGGAATATCAGTACCTTGAGTACTATTCCATTGCGGAGATGATGCGCAGAGTCAATTATCTGGATGGCAAAACGTTGTATCAGTTCTGCATGGATTACGTGCTTGACGAGGAGGATTATTCCGCGCTCTATCCTTTGGCTTATGCGCTCAACGAGGGTCAGCAGGCAATGACAAAGGTATTCCACTATTATGACGTGGTGCGCTACAGCGTATCGGGTTATTCCGAGGAAGCACTTGACCAAGCAATTTCCTCTATGGAAGAGGAGTACAGCGAAACACCCTTTAACGTGTATGAGGGCGTTGACCGCACCATTTATTACGGTACCTTTGCACTGACCAGCGCAGCAGAGCGTGCAGATGCGTACACTGATGAAAACACCTTGACTAACGCCTTTTTCGGCAAGGGAAACAGAGCGTCGTTCTTTATCAATATGGGAACGATGGCAGCAGGTGCAGCGATCTTTTATTCCGGTAGTGTTTATTATGGATATGCGACCGAGCAAGCAAGGGACGCTGCATGGAAGGCACTCGACAAAGCGTTTGACAATCAGTTGAATGCAATTGACAATTTGGGAAGCGAAACAAGCAAATTCTTCTCTTACGATACGACAGAATTGACACAAACATACGATGAGATGGCAGATTACATGATGGGCAGATATGCGCAAGGCACTGACTATTCATGGATGGGGCTTGAAGACAAGATCAAGTACTTAAATAATGAGCTTTTGAATAAGAGTGCTTCTACACAATATATAGATGGAAATATCGATTTGAACAACCTCCAAAAACTAAATTTGGATTCCTCCAACGCGGTAACAAATGCTAAAACAAAAGCAGCGGAAGCAAAAACGCAGGCTGCAACTGCGACTGCGTCCACGGGTGCTAAGATCTTCTCCGGTTTGCTTTACGTAGCCGGCGGTGCTATGATGCTTTACTCCGCGTACAACCTCGTCATGACCGTCTATAATTACTACCATCCCGACTACGAGGATATCCCGCTTGCCATGGTTGACCTGATCGACACCATTGACGGTGACCGCTACATCAAGTACGACGTTGTGCTTGAAGCAGAAACCAACGATAAGGGTGAATACAGCGCCGCAGACCTCAATGCATTTGAGGCGCAGCGTTGGAATGCGCTGTACTACACCAAGAGCTACGAGGCGGGCAAGCCCCTCTTGGCAGATGCCTTCGTGCTCAGCAACACCAACAATCAGCCCAAGGAAGGGTACACCCCCGTACACCGCTTTGGTGAGGAAATTTGCTATGACCTCAATAAGTACAACTTCGACGGTGACACCAATATTTACCTCTCGGTCAAGCAGTCCAAGAACGACAAGTTCGCAGCTGCAGGCGTACCCGAGGTAGTAGGTTCTGTATTCGGTGTAGGTTATCTCCTCCTTGCAGGCGGCGCAGGCGCGCTCCTTGGCGTAGGCGGTACGATCGCAACGCAGAGCATTATCAAGAAAAAAAGAGCCAAGGTAGCATAAACCGAGGCATAAAACATGCATTCCAACGCCCCAAATAGGGGCGTTGGATTAGCGCGTTATAAGACATATGAAAGGAGGGCCATTAAAAATGAACGAGATGGATATGATTTGCATTTGGATCGCAGAGATTGTACCTTTGATAGCTACGTTGTTTTCTTTCGTATACGGCTTGAAGCATTTTTTCAAAAAGGGTAAACCGATTTTCATGCAAACCATTACCCTGGCAATGGCGAGCCATTCGCTTGGCAGTATTTATCACTTATGCCAAACCTTGACAAGCGAAGATGTTATGGAGGGATTTACGCCCGCATATCTTGGCCGCATTGGTTTTTTCTTGTTTCTACTGACTGCAAATTATGCACAGCTGGATAAGATCGTAGACGACGGTTCTACCCAAATGCGCCCTGCAAGGCTGCTTGCGCTGATAGCCCCCATAAGCGCGGTAATTTTATATATTTACAATACCGGCGCGACTGAAACACCGGTCTCTACCAAGGTCGTTTATGCCTTGGTTTGGATTCCTGCATTGATCAGCGTGTATTTCACCTGTAAGCACACCTTGATCCCTGATCTTGATTTCGGTTTTATTAAAGCACTCAGACCTTTCCATGTCATGGCATTGCTGTTGAGCTTTTCGGAGCTTGCTTGCCTGACTGCTTGGAATTACTATTACATGATTCCCCTTGCAATTACCTCGATCGTTTTCGCGATCGTATGCGTTCTTACAATTATCATGGCAAAGAGAGGAGTAGATAAATGGAGAATATAATCTATATCTTATTCGTTGCCGTATCTATTCCGATCTTACTTATGGCGCTGCTTGTTGAAAAAAAGGCGCGCTTTCCCATGATCTTCATGCTGGTAGGCATTTTTGTATCCGTGTTTGCCTCAGAGGTGAACGGATTGCTTTCGCAGCATTTAAAAATGGACATCTACCGTGTTACGATTACAATCACCCCGATTACCGAGGAATGCTTAAAGGCTTTGCCCATTTTGTATTATGCACTTGTGATATCGGATAAAAGGGAACAGCTCTTTACTGCTTCAATGGCGACAGGCATTGGCTTTGCAGTCCTTGAGAATGCGTACTATCTTCTCAATTATCCCAATTTCAGCATGATCAGTGCGGTCATTCGTGCCTTTGGTGCAGGCTTGATGCACGGTATGTGCACGCTGCTGATCGGTGTGGGTATATCCTTTGTGAGAAAGAAAAGAAAAATGTTTGCCGTCGGCACGTTTGGCTTACTTTCTACTGCAATCGTGTATCACGGAATATACAATATTCTCATTCAATCCAAATACAGCATAGTAGGCGCACTATTGCCTATTGCAACCTATATCCCGTTCTTGCTATGGAGACTGAAAATCAAGTTCGGTCGTCAAGCTAAAGAAAAAGACAAGGTTCAACCTAATTCAGTAAAATAACGAAAAAGGACAGTAATTATGATTAAAAACAGAAATGCGCAGTTGATCTATCAAACCATATACTGCACGCTCGGTCTTGTGGGCATTGTCGCAAGTCTTGGTATCTTTGACAACATCAATATGATCCGTTGGGATTTCTACGTACACTTCACGAATATCAGTAACTTCTTGTGCTTCGGCGTGATGCTTGCCGCTCTGATCCAGACGGCAAAAAAGAAGGAGGACAGTTACGTTTCCACAGCACCGCTTTTGAAGTTTATCGGTATGCTGGGCATTCTTTTGACCTTCCTTGTATTTAACATTATGCTCGCAGGTGCTCCCGGACGCGATCCCCAGGCGAACTGGCGTATCGGCAGCCTTTGCTTCCACGTCGTGCTTCCCATTATGTACGTGGCAGATTGGTTCTTATTCTATGAGCGTAAAAAGACTAAGTGGTTTTACCCGATCGCTTCGATTGCATTCCCCCTTGCTTACGTAATTTTCCTGCTTGTTCAGGCAGTTATCTTGAAGTTTGATTCTTCAATTCTGATTCCCAACTCGCAGACCCCCCTTATTTATCCCTACTTCTTTGTAAATCTTGACACGCAGGGCACAACCGGTGTTCTGATGTGGATTGGTATTCTTTCCGTCGCGTTTGCAGCAGTCGGATTTATCTTCTTTGGACTTGACAAGCTTGGTAAAAAGAGTAATAAGTAATTTATATTGAAAGAGGTTTGTCATGACCAAAGGAACCATCATATTCAGAGTTATTATTTCTGTGCTGCTCGGACTTTGCATCGTTTGCACCGCTCTTTTCAGCGTATTATTCGTTGCTTATCTCGAAGAGAAAGTTGTGCAAGAGGAGTACGGCATTTTCGTTGCAGGTGTTCCCATTACATTGGATAACAGGAAGGATATTTTGGGCGACGGCACGGTTTCTTACAGTGCCTCTAAGAATCTTCTGACCTTCGAAAATGCGACCATCGAATATTTTGACTCTGTCGTTTATTCCAAGATCGATATTAAAATTGAGCTGATCGGTGAAAATAAATTCATCATGTCGGGAGATACCGTTCCCGTGCTTTATGCGGGGGATTACGTCACCACCAATGATATTGCTATCTTCGGAGATGGATCTTTGACGGTTGAGTATAAAAGCGGAGTCGCGGACGCGTTGGGTATTTTTGGCGATGAGATCAGAATCGAATCGGACATTACCATCACGCTGCCTGATTGTACAAACATATGTAACGGCATTTACAGCGAAGGAAACTTGACCATATCCAAGGGTGCCACCGTTACAATCAACAACGGCAAAGCATTATATAGCACTGCTGTTAAGGCAAGCAATAATATCAATATTGAAACCGGTGCTACGCTGAACGTTACAAATCCCGGTGCAACCGAGCTGTGCAGAGGCATGAACGTGGGCGGCGCGCTCGTCGTTTGGGAGAATGCGACCCTGAACGTAAATGTTGATGACCAATCTGCAAAAAACAGTGAATGTATCAGAGTTTACGGCTTTATGGGCGTAAAGGGCAATGCGAATGTGACCGTTTCGTCGAAAAAGGCGCATGCCATTGAGTGCCACGGTGCTATGGATCTTGCTGACGGTGCCACCGTTTCCGCTACTACCGAAGGGCAGGGCGTTGACCTGTTCTGCTACGGTGCGATCGTAAATCACGGTGCTACCGTAAATGGTGAGGTAGAGGCTCTGGGGGAAGTACATAACAAATAAGGGTGCGCAGTCATGAAATTCTGCCACATGATGCGATAGTTACATAATAAGGAAACGAAGGAATGGATGAGCTTGTAAGAAGAAACCGCATACAGTGCATTTTGGCATTGGTCAGTTGTTTGATCGTGGTCGTTTGCGTTTGCATTGGCGTGACGATGAATTTAACCACGATATACGACGAGGATTTTGATAATATGGGGATTCGCACCTTTTGCATGTTTACCGTGAATTCCAATATTTTAGCTGCATTATCCTCCTTTGCGGTCATACCATATGCAATTGACGGCTTGCGCAAAAAGGATTATGCCTTGCCCAATTGGGTTGTCATATTTATGATGATGGGCACAACGGCGATTACGCTGACGTTTTTAGTCTCGCTGTTTGTGCTTTCACCTGTAAAAGGTTTCGTTTTGATTTTTTCAGGCTCGCGCTTCTTCTTGCACGGTGTTTGTCCCGTGCTCAATATCCTTGCATTTTGTGTGTTTGTGACGTCACATAAAATCACGTTGAAGCAATCCTTATTATCGCTGATTCCGGTTGGGATCTATGCAATCGTTTATTTCGTGATGGTTGTTGTAATCCCGGAGGAATCCGGCGGCTGGGAGGATTTCTACGGCTTTGCTACCAGAATTCCGCTTTGGATTCCCGTTACAATAGTCATGCCTTTAACCTTTGGTATCACGACTCTGATTCGACTCTGGCACAATCATTCCTTTGTCAGCAGAAGAAAGCATGAGGCACAGATCTTTTTGGATCATTTTGAGGGCAGGGATGCACCCGAAATTATTTTTGAAATGGGAAATGCACGCGCAAGAACTCAGCCCACGGGCGACGTGATCGTGCCAACCACAGTTATCAAAAGAATCGTTTATTTTACAGACAGCGATATCACTCTCGCACAAGCCTACCAGCTTTATCTGGAGGGGTATCTTTCAGCTGTTTCTTAAATCATTTGACATTATCAGAAATGACTTTTTCATTTACGTAAAAAAATAAATTCATAATATCTGATTGATTAGGAGAAAAAACAATGAAAAAGGATTTGATTTTTACACCCGCCATGCTTGTTATCGCAATTTTACTGGGCATGTACAGCGTTATGGGCATGCCCGCGCATATTGCAATTTCTATAATCGGTATTTTGGTTCTGGCTGTATATACCTTTTTGACCAAAAAAGAGTGGAAGATTCCGGCGCTTGAGATCCTGATGAGAGCCTTTTACGGTATTGCTTTGATTACGGGTGCTGTTGTGATGAATCTTGAAGAAGTTGTGGCACTGCAGATCGCGCACAAAGCAAGCGCAGTAGTGTTTGCTGTACTTCTGGTTGTTTTGTTTGTACATAAGCTGATCGTTCGTAAAAAGGCTGCCAAATAATATAAAAGTTCATCAAGAGGTACTCCAAGGCGCTGTCTTGTCAGAGCGTATGTCCTGTGCAGATCGAAACCCTTACCTCAATTCTGAGGATGAATCGAAAGTAAACATACCATATTATAGAGAGGCCTGTATGAAGTATTCACCCGGAGCGTACATGCCGTACAGATCGGGGAATTTAGTAATACGGAGAATCATTATGAAAAACAGTAATCATTTATCATTGGTTTGTCGCAGCTTTGCCATGCTGCTTGTATTGTTTTCTGTTTGCGCACTCATAGCAACAGGCTGTACCGAAGCACCTTTGGATGAAGAGGTAGTGATAGGTATTGCGTGGCGAGCAGATCTTGATTCTGAATTCTACACAAACGTTGTTGCAGCAATTGAGAAGGCGGGAGCCAAGCCTGTTCTTTTAGAGCAGGTGAAAGCCGAATACCTTGCTTATGATGCTGATAATAAACTTGTGGGATGCGAGGACGAGGTTGGATCGCTTACTATTGAAACCGCTAATGCAGTAAAAGCTAATTTATGGGAAAGCACAAACGTAGAAGACGTCATGCAGGATATCGATGCTGTGATTTTCACCGGAGGCGAGGACATCAGCTCTTCTCTTTATGCTACCCCCGAGCCTTGGCATGGTATCGAAGCGGAAATTGATTTTAATGCTACCAGAGACGTATCCGACTATATTCTGATGTCTTACTGCATAGATAAAAATATTGCAGTGGTTGGATTTTGTCGTGGCATGCAGATGCTTGCCGTGGTCGGAGGTGCTAAGATGATTCAAGATATTCCCACACACTTTGAAAATTTGAATAAAGAGTATCAGTTCCAGCACCGTAACGAAAAGGCAACGCCCCAATCCTACCGCGATTATGCACCGCATGATGTATCAATTTCCCCCAACTCGCTTGCTCATAAGATCTATCAAACGGATGTGCTGAGTGGTTGCCCCTCGTGGCATCATCAGGCTGTACTGAATGTTGATCATACAAATCTGATTGTGACGGGAAGCGTTGATACAAACTCCGAACAGATGATAGAGATCATTGAATACAGAGGGAAGGACTTTATCATGGGCTTCCAGTTCCATCCTGAAGCAGCTGCAGTGAAGCATCTGCAGGGGGCTGACAATGCGAACGATTTTATGAGCTTGGATACAGCTCTTCTGGTATTCGGTGCGTTGATCGATGAAATCAGACAGTAACTATAAATAAATTGTTTAAGAGGAACATATGAAGTATTCACCCGACGCGTACTTGCTGCACGAATCCGGCAAGTTTATTACCTATAACATCCGTATTAAGGTTGTTATGAAGGAGAAGATCGCAGCGGACATATTGCGAGCAGCGGCAGAAAAAGCCTTTTGCCGCTTCCCGTACTATTCCAAGCAGATTCGTATTGACGAGGAGGGAGGGATCGACCTGATCCCCAATCCCAGAACCGTGAGCGTCGCGCCCGTTTCCAAAAAGCGCACGTATCTGTTTTCAAAGCAGGTCAACTACCAGCCCTGCAGTATTGAATACGAGGATAACTGTATTTATTTCAATATGTATCACGGCATGTGCGGTGGCTGCGGTACGTTTTTGTGGATCAAAACCACCGTATACGAATACATTTGCGCACGGTATGGTGTGCACCCCGATCCGGGCAGCACACTTATGGTTGATACGCCTATTTCACAAGAGGAGTATGCGTTTCCTAAGCTTGAGGAGATTCCATGTGATGCACCTGTAAGCAAGATCAAAAAGGACGAGGTCTGGTTTCCCGGACCGGAATACCTGCTTGGCTTTGCAAACTTGATTGTAGGCGACAGCGTGCATTACGAATTTCAGATTCCCAAGAAAGCGTTGATGCAATACGTAAGTGAAAACGATGGCAGTCCGATGTCTGTAATTGCTGCCATTATGGTCAAGGCTCTTTACCGTGCGTTACCCAAAAATCAGTTGCCTTACAGAATCGAGACCAGCCATAATTATCGCACGGACGTGGGCTGCCCCAAAACCCACCACGACCTGCTTTCACACGTTTTTTACTTGATTCCTTACCACGCGCAGGACTGGCCCATTCACAAGCTTTGCACCGTGATCAGGGGAACAACTCACTTGCAGGTGCAGCCGGAATATGCGTATGATACTTTGCGCCGTTTTTATGAATACACGGACAGGGTAGATGCGGTCAAAGGCTTGAAAGAAAAGAACGAGTGTGCATCAAAGCATTCACACCGTAAGCCTGATGTGCACAACTCCGTGATCATCAATTATATGGGACGTGAGGATTGGGGCGAAATGACGGATTACGTCGAACGCGCTCACGTAATCACCGATGCACATCTGTTGTTTGAAATTCTCGACGTTGGAGAGAACTTCTGCATTTCTCTGATGCAAATGAATAAAAAGTCAAAGTATATGGATCAATTTTTCCGTATCCTTGATCAAGAGGGAATTCCTTACAAGGTGTTGGGCATGCACAAAAATCATCTTCCTGTTTCTAAGGTTGAAAACGCCCCGATTTTATAAGTGAATAACATGAAAGCTTTCGACATTCGGTCGATAGCAGAGGATTTAAATGGATAAATTAGTAAGAAAAATTGAAGTACCGCTTGCCAAAAATGCAATAGAGAAGGCAGGATTATATATAGTTGGAAAAAAGGATCTGGAGCGATTGGCAGAGGTCGCTGCAGATGCGTATCGTGACTATCCGTTGCACAATTGGTTTACCGGCGGTAAGTACGATGCAAAAGCGTCAAAGTTGATCATGCTGATCTCCCTGAAAACCATGACCGAGGATGCAGTGATCTATGCCGACAGTGAGGAGATCAACGGGTTTGCGGTATGGCTGCCTTTTGGATTTACGGGCAGCAAGACTCTTCCGTTTTTAATGAACGGTGGTTTGAGACTCATACTTCATTCGGGACCCGGAATTATCGGTAGGCTCTTGACCTACGAAACGTATGCGATGAACTTGAAAAAAGAGTTTACGGAGCATTATGATTGGTATCTGTATAACCTCTCCATTAAAAAGGACGCACAGGGTAAGGGAATTGCCAGCAAGCTGATGCGACCTATGATGCAATTCTGCGATGAAGAGCGTATGATTGCTTATCTGGAAACAAACAAGGCAGTAAACGTAGGTCTTTATCAGCATTACGGATTCGAACTGATGAAGGAAGAGCTGATCCCAAAGACCCCCGTGAAGCATTACGCTATGGTGAGAAACCCGATTTTTGATAAAGAGTAATTTGAAAAGCGTTTTGGTGAGCATTTCAAGTTTAACTATATTATATCCAAAGAATTCGTTAAGGAGGTCAAGATGAGATTAGCTATTCCAATAATGATCAATTGTTTCCTTGTGCTTTGCGTTTATCTGGTCGATAAATACACGCGGGCGAAAAATCTACCGTACATGGCAAAGCAAATAATTATCGGTGTCCTATTCGGCTGTGTATCGGCTTTTGCATCAAGCTACGGAGTAGAATGGCTTGGAGCTGTTGTCAACGTGCGTGATGCGGCACCCCTCTCTGCAGGCTTGATATTCGGTGCTCCCGCAGGAATTATCTCGGGATGCATTGGCGGTCTTTACAGATGGTTTTCGGTATATTGGGGAGGCGGCACTTATACGCAGCTTGCGTGCAGTATAGCCACCATCCTTGCAGGATTTATGGCTGCCGGACTGCGTAAGCTGATGTTTGACAATAAAAAGCCTACGTGGGGATATGGCGTGTGCATTGCGGTTACCTGCGAGGTTATCCATATGATACTGATCTTCATTACAAATATGGACAACTCCTCTCAGGCGTTTGAATTTGTCAAGGGCGCAACGATTCCTATGGTGATTGGCAATGCCGTGGCTGTGGGTTGTGCGATCATCATCGTTTCCTTGCTGAGCCATGAACGCCTTCGTTTGAAGAAGGATAGCGAGCAGATCTCCAGTACCTTTCAGCGTTGGTTGCTGGCTTGCATCGTAATCGCGTATCTGATTACAAGCTGTTTTACCTACATTTTGCAAAACGGCATGGTGCAGATCGAAACCCAGGAGATCTTTACGACCGCGATCAATGACGTAGAAACAGATATCAAAGAGAAATCCGATGCGCATCTTCTCGGCATTGCCAAGGAGGTCAAGGATGAATATGAACGTGATCCGAACGTTTCACTTCAGGAGCTCGTGGAGAAGTATGGAATTAAAGAGATCAACGTTGTCAATTCGGACGGCATTATTTTGAAATCCACAGACCTTACCACCATCAACTATGATATGAACAGTAAGGAGCAATCCAAGGAGTTTGTGGATGCCTTGCGGGAGAAGAACGAGTTTGTACAGAAGTACGGCCCAAGAGGCAAGGATGAATCGGAATGGAGAAAGTATGCGGCAATCAATCTTAATGATGGCGGATTTATCCAGGTTGGTTACGAGCCTGACCAGTTCCACGATGTTCTGGATAAGTATGTGATTGATTTTACCAAAAACCGCCACGTGGGTAATAACGGTTTCGTAGCCGTTTGCGATGAAAATCTGACCATTGTGACAGATAGAGACGGTTATGCGGGCGCACCGCTGGCAACGATCGGAATTGACGCACCCAAGGACATGTTAGAAGGTAAAACCTCAACATCGCTTTCCTATGCCGATATTCATGATGCACGGTATATGTACGTATTTAAGTTTGTCGAGGGATATTGCATCATTGCAGCAATGCCGGAGGCTGAGGCAACCTTTATGCGTGATGCATCCATTTATACCAGCATCTTTATGCAGGTTATTATTTTTGCAACGCTGTTTGTATTTATCTATATACTGATCAAACGCGTTATCATCAATAATCTGCAGAAGATCAACGATACCCTGGGAAAAATCACAAAGGGAGATCTGGACGTTACGGTGGACGTGCGATCAAGCAGGGAATTCTCATCCTTGTCGGATGATATCAATTCTACCGTTACCACACTCAAGCGTTATATTGCGGAAGCAGCTGCGCGCATTGATAAGGAGCTGGAGTACGCAAAGCAAATTCAGCTATCTGCACTTCCCACCAATTTCCCTGAAAACGAGGATTTTGAAATTTGCGCACAGATGATCGCAGCCAAGGAGGTCGGAGGCGATTTCTACGACTTCTACAAGCTCAACGATACGACGGTAGTCTTTCTTGCAGCTGACGTATCAGGCAAGGGAATTCCTGCCGCCATGTTTATGATGACTGCAAAAACTATTATCAAGGATCTTGCAGAAAGCGGGCTGGCTGTCAACG
>JAGBXH010000041.1 GCA_017629395.1 Clostridia bacterium
GCACCGCTGACGTTACGGCAATCAAAAAAGCTGTGCTCACCGCCGCCAAAGCGATGCCAAAGTCCGCCCGAAAAATCACTCTGCACGCGTCTTTGGGGCTTGGTCTGTTCCAATGCAGGCAGCATCACGTATCCTCTCTTTCTATGCGTTCACGCAGCCGGGCGGTCAGATTTTCCGTTGAAACGTGTAAAAGCGCGTATTCAAGATCCTTGACCAGCTTATCGTAAGCACGTGCCAGCAGCGTCACAGACTCTCCGGGCGGCAAGGATCGCACCGCGTTTTCCATGCCGCGGCATCCGATTTCCGTTTTTGCCATATTACTCTGTCCCCCTGCTCTGTCCGATAAAGCGATTCTGCTCTGCCTGCATCAAAAGCGCAGCCTTGGTATCCTGAATTTCCGATTGATCCAGCACCAGCGCATACTTACGCTTGATCTTGACCCATTCGCCTCTTTTAATGACGCAATTTTTGCCGTTGATCGCTACGTAAACGTCATCCTTGTAGCGGTCGTTGTCCTTGAAAAGCTTAATGGCAATATACTCCTCCAAATAAGCCTGCTCGGTAGTCTGTGTATTCATATGATTCTCCCTTCTGCCCCGAGGGCTTTTGCCCTCGGGGACTTGTTTTGTCGGTTTCTTTATTCGTTGTCGTCAAAGGTGGAGGCAGTCTCAATTCTGACCATGAACGCCTCAACCAGACGTACGGTCACCTTGGTCGCCTTCCAGCCCACGGTTGCACGCTGATTGAGCGGGTCGCAAGTGCCTGCGCTGCCCAGCTGCTTGACAATCAGCTCCAGGCCGCCGCCCGTGATCTCGGTCGTACCGTAAGCGTTTTCACCAAATACCATGGTCGCATACACGTCACGACCCATAGCACCTGCCTCACCGGGGTAGATCGCGGTATTGTCCTCGCAGGTTACCGATGCCAGCATGGTCTTGGTACTGTCGGTGTACAGGGTCATTTCGTTGACGCTGTTGATGCCTACGTAGGCACGGGTGTCGCCGATCAGTACGTATCTGCCAACCAGCGAACCGGATTTCACGCTGCCGCCGTCAAAGGCGATCACGTTACCGCCGGAATAGCCGCCGCTCTTGTTGACGCGAAGAATACGCGCATTGCTTGCCAGATCCGCTGCATGGAACACCTTAGCCTCGCTGGACTCGATAAATCTCACGCCCTCGATCTTACCGATCTCGCCCTCCATGATATTGGCAGGATCTGCGTACTGATTGGGGGTCTTCCAGTTGGGATCGCTCATCAGGTCGTACGCACAATCGGGGTGCACGATGGCAATGTAGCTGCCCTTGATCTTCTCGGCATTCTGATTTTTCAGAAAGCGTACTGCACGACGGATTGCATCCACGGTCAGATAGTGGTTACCGCTCTGCTGACCGCCCGTCAGCAGATATCTTGCAGAAACCGCATTCTCACCGTACTGCACGTTAGTACCGCCCGCAAGCACCTCACGGGTAATGGTATCCAGCGTTCTGCCCGCCTGCGAGCCCAGCAGCTTGGTTGCCATGCAAAGATTGTTATCAATGGCGGTCATCATCAAAAGGTCGGTCAGCTCCACGTAGCCGCCGTACTGCGCAACGGTTGCCTCCAGCACCTCCATGCTGATGCTCTGTCCTGCAGGGGTCACGCCCTCACGGATAGGCTCGGTCAGCTTAGGCAAGGGATTGTAGCGGCGGAACTGCACAGTCTTGCCGCCGCCCTGCGGAATGGTATGCTTCTGCGCAAACATATCGTGGACCAGCGCAGGCTCGGCATTGTCGATCAGATAGTCGGAGTAGTAGGTCTTCATCTCCTCGGAAAGTCCCATACCGGCAGCATAGGCGACGGTCGTTCCCTCGTTTGCATTGACGGTACCCTCAGTACCCATTACGTTGCTTCCTGCAGCAAAACGCTGCAGATCGATCATTCTTTCTCTCATAAAAATTTCCTTTCTAAAATGTAATATGCTCTCCCTTGGCTGCGCGCTCGGCAAGCACGGCTCGCTGTGCGCGGGTCAATCGGGAGGCGCGCCCCATTTCGGGCGTCATGTCGCGCAAGCCGTTTTCATGCGGTCTTGCATGACGAAGCTGTACTGCCCCCATGATCTGTCGGGCAGTATCCGCTGCCGCAGTTTGCGCTGCGGCATGCTTGAGATTTTCAAGCTCATAAAGCTCGTAGAGTGTTGTCAAGGAAACGTCGGGAGAAGATGCAAAGCTTTTCAAAAGAGCGGAAAACGCGGGAATATCGCTCAGCGCGTCCAGGTCAAATTCCGGATATTTTTCCTGAACTGCTGCAAGCTCGCATTTCCAATCTCTTTGCACGGGTGCTTGCATCTGTGCCAAACGCTCGGGCAGCTGCTCCGGAGCATCCAGCCCCAAATGCATTGCCGCGCGACGCAGCACCTCGCTGCTTTGCTTCTCCTGTCCAAGTCGCTTCTTGACGATCTCGGAGACGTGTGCCTTATATAGTGCGTTGTAGCGTTCGGAAGCAATCAGCTCCTCCCACTCGCGCACAGCGGCATTCTGACTCTCGGCGTCAGAGTCTGTTTGTACGTGCTCGCCCGTTATGCCGCGCTCCGTCGGCACGGCTTGCCCGTCGTCGGCAGCCGTTATCTTATGTTGTTCGACCGATTGCATGTGTAAAATTCCTTTCTCAAATCTATATGTAAGTCGTCGTCATCGATACGTAAGCGGGATACTGATCCGCGATCGCACCCAAGCCGCAAACCGCCATATCAAAGGCTGCGTTGCGCTCGGATACCGTGATCATGGCATACCCGTCCGCCAGGTCTGCATCCGCGGAAGGCTCTCCGTATTCCTCCAAATATGCCGTCAGCGATTCGACCAGTGCCGAGACCGCTGCGCATACCACGTCGTTCTCGCAAGCATAATCCGCATGGCCGATCACCTCTAAGGTGTACCCCTGCGCGTTCTGCGCCGCAACAGCCTCGATCATATCTGCGCCTCCCCTCTGAGCATTTGCTTGATCTTGCCGATCCCCTCAAAATCCATGATCTCCAGCAGCATCATGGTCTGCTCTCTCTGCTCGGGAGAGAACGCCCCCTTCTCATAAAGCGATAATGCCAGCTCGTTTGCCGCTTCCTTGGATAAGGGATCCGCCACACGCGCCTTGACCGAAATATCAAACACCGGCTTGCGCATATACGCATCGCCCTCGTTTACGAGCACGGTACGGGCAAGAATGCCCTTGTTGTCATATTGCAGATACTCCTCTCCCTGCTCGCGCGTAATGCGGAAGGTACGCGCCTCACCGTAAAACTGACGGATCAGCTCAATGATCAGCGTCACCACCTGCACGTAAGCGCGGTTGGAGGCAGCTATCACGTCACGGGCATTCTTATTGCCCGCCTCCTGCAACGCCTTGATTGCCGTCGCAGCGGTGATACCGCCCGAGAGCGTACCCTGCGAAACGTCGCGGTTGCCCGTGGTCTCCTTGAGCTCGTCGATCTTGAGCCTTTTGAGCGTCAAAAGACCCTGGTCAAAATTCTCAATGCGGATCTGGCGCAGCTTTTCCTCCTCAATATCGCCCTCCACCTCCACAATGCGGCGCTCAAGGTCCATAAAGTCGTCTTGATTGATGCCCAGGCTTTTTTTCGCCCAAAAGCGCACCTTGCTTGCCCAATCGGCATATTCCATAAAGTTGGCATCCAGGCGGTCAATATAGATCTGCGGCTGCTTTGCCACCGCAATCATGCCAAAGCCATAGCACGTCCCCTGCTCGGGATACATCACGTCCAGCACCACGGGATACATACCGTGGTCATACCAGCCGCGCTCGGCATAGGCAGGATCGTTCTCGGATGCGTACAGCACCACTCCGCATGCAAACTTGCAATAATGCAGCACCTGCCTGCCGCCCACCTTCTTTTTGTAATACCAGTCCACCACGACTGTCTTCCCGTCCTGCGCCATCCCCTCAAAAACAGCCTCGGGATCAATCTTGCGCGTCTTGCGCTCAAAGAATGCGGGATAGCTCTGCTCCAAGAGCTCGGTGTCCATGCTTGCAAGCAAAAATAAATGCTTGCTTTCCTGCACGTCGCGCACACCGGGCTCCCAGAACAGGCTGCCGACGTCCACGCATCTTACGTCCACGTCGCCAAAGCCGTTTTCCAAATCATTGTTCCAGAATACGCCGTACGCACAAACGCCGTGCTTGAGCTTGTGCCAAAGGTTATCCGAATAAGTCGCCTCAAACGCGCAGCGGTCCAAAATTACGGGAATGACCGCAGAAAGCATTTGCGCCTGCTCCCGGTCACCGGGCTCTCTGGCAAGGCAGGTACAGGTAGGCAGGTGATCCATCATGTCCGCATGGCGGTTGGCTATACTGTTGAACATCCATGCCGAACCGCCAAGATCACGCATTCCGCGCGGTGCATCGCTGCCGTATCTGCCCTGCCAGTAAAGCTCGTCCTGCGAAATACGGCTGTCCAAGGGCTGCTTGGCAGCCCTGTAGCTGCGCAGGACGCGTGCCGCCTCGGCAATCTCCTTGGATCCGATTGGCAGCATCTGCTCCTGCTTCTTTTTGAAAATTTCCTTGATTTGCATTGAATCTCCTTATCTTGCAAGCGGGTCAAAGCCTCTTGACACCGCAATTTTAGGTTGTTGTTTTTTCACTATGGGGTGCGCCATGGCAACGTAGCGGCACTCGTCGTAAATATGATCCTCACCATCCGTATCAATATCCTCCACGTCTGCGGAGTCGTACACCAGCTCGGGGAAAGTGCGGATAAAATGGCGGCAGGTGGAAAACACGTAGAACATGGGGATCCCCCCACGATCAAAAGCAAGCCGCGCATGCATCTGCGCCTTGCCTGCCATGCGTGAATTGTCTGCCTTGTCCCAGTACACGCCCTCTCTCTCCATGATCTCGGCAATGCTCTCTCCGCCGTTCTTCTGTCGGAATGCGGGATCGGCTACGCCGGTAATATACCTGCCGCGCAGATTGGGATCATCCGCCTCTATCTCACGAATACGCCGCGCGATTTGCTCCGCCCCCCAGCGCAGCCCCTCGTTCGGGCTGCCGCTGCAGCCGTACAGCTCGCGGATGCGGTACATGCGTCCATCCTGGTCAAAGGCATACCATCCCACGGAAAACGGTCGGGTATATCCCCAGTCAAAGCCGCGAAAGACACGCCAGGATTGCGGAATGCTGAAGGGCTCTATGACGTGCGTGCCCACGCGATCACGGTAATGCTCGGGATCGTTGCGCCACTCGGTAAACACCTGCCCTGCAAAGCAATCCCAATCTCCGTACAGAAGTGCTCTGCGCTCCTTTTCGGGTAGGGCTGCAAGCCTTGTCAGATACCCGGGGTCGTTTTCAAGCAGGATCTTGTTGTCAAACACGGTGGACGGCACGAATATACGGGAACGCCACATGATCTGCTCCCTGCCGTCCGGCATGCGTACGGCGTGCTTTTCCCAGATCGTTGTCATGGGCTTTGCAGGCGTGATAAATCGCGCCTTGACCCATCCGTGACCGATCCCACCGGGATTTGCCTGTGCCCGCATATAGCAGCGCGTGCCTGCACCGTTTGGACGGTTGCGCGAGAACAGGTAGGAATACTCGTCCCAGGTAAACTGCGTCAACTCATCAAAATCGATAAAATCATACCGCTTGCCCTGATAGTTGAGACGATCGTCGGTATGCTGCAGCGACCCAAAATAGATCTTTGCCCCGGACGGAAATACCCAAACGTGCTTGGACTCGTGATACCTTGCCCCGGGATACGCTGCGCGGAAGAGCTCGGATGAACGGTCGGTCAGCTCGGATAGCTGCGGATAGGTTTTGCGAAGGATCAGAGCGCGATAGTACGGAATATGTACCTGCCGCAAACTCTCGGCTAACGCGCAGTCCGATTTGCCGCCTCCTGCAGCCCCGCCGTATAACGCCTCGTCCTCAAAGCGTGCCATAAAGGCTGCTTGCCGCGGCTGCGGCGTCCATACCACACGCTCACTCATCTTCTCGGGGCGGCTGCCCCTGCTCCATGACGGGTGGCAGCTCGATCACACCGCCGCTTTCGCTGTCCTGTGCCTGATTTTCCTGTCCCCATTCACCGCCGCAGCGATTCTGCAGCCAAAATATCTCGGCTCTTGTGTCCGCAGGCACGTGCGCCTCGTCAATGCCCGTCTGCAGCTCCTCGTATTCCGAGAGCTTTTTTCCGGAATCCGGATCATACTCCACCCGCTTGAGCTTATAGGTCTTTTTGACGGGCGCGGTATACCCTACCGCCTTACGGTGCAAAGCCTCCATGACCGCAAAGTCCGCGCCCTGCTTGTCATATGCCAACGCCGCCGCGATCTCGGGATGCTGCTTTTTCCATCTCGTCAGCTTGGTAAGGGTGATTCCCATGCACTCCGCGATCTCGCGCTCATCCTTTCCCACGCAAGCCATGCCTCGCAGCAAAGAAAGTCCCTCAGGCGTCAGCCATTTGGCTACATTGCTTGCCATATTCCGAGCTCCTCTCCAACAGCGTGATCACGTAATCATCTCCCTCTTGATCTGCGCATACCGTAAATTTACCGCACACACGTCTGATGTCCTGCTTGGCAACTCTGATCTGCCCGCCCGCTCCTTGGCTGCAGCGCTCCAGAAGATAGGCAATATACGCTGCATAGATCGTATTCGCCTGCTCCATTTCACCAAGCATATCCTGCAGCATGCTGATGCGCTTATCGCGCCATGCGATCATATGGGCAATTCTGCCCTCATCCTGCATATTTGTGTTGAGCTGTTTGTTCTCCATTGTATTTCCTTTCATAATATTGATCCATGACCTTTTTGATTACGCACTCCTTGTATCCGTCCGGGTGCGCACAATACGTATAGATAATGTCCCTGCGTGCCTTTTTGTCCGGAAAACGAAAGCGCGCACATTCACAATAAACGTAGCCATCCCCCTTATCTTTTACAAAATAGGGGCAAGCTCCTGCAATCGGCATAAATAATCTCCTCCTTTTTCTGTCAAGGTTGCTTAACTTCTTTTGCGATAATAAAACCGACGCCAAACCATCGGTCTCTTGAGTGGTTTCTTTTGCTTAACTGTCATGAGTATATCATACGCTTTTGCAAAAGTCAACCCCCATCAAAATAAATTTTGCTTAACTTTTTTCGCGCACCCTATTGACATTTGCTAAACTATTATGTATAATGAAAGCACCACCAAAAAAGGAGTCACGATATGAAACCCATTCATACCTTTCAAGACCGACTTCGTATAGCTATGGAGATACGCGGCGTGCGCGCCGTTGACCTTGCACGAGATACCGGGCTTTCCAAAGCAAGACTCAGCCAATATACCAACGGCGTTTACGTCCCCAAAGCTGACGCCATGCATAAGCTTGCACGCGTCCTGGGCGTAGCGGACTTATGGCTGGAGGGATATGACGTTCCCATGGAAAGATCTGCATCCACCGTTCCCAACTATCCGGACATTTTCCCCATCGAACGCCGCCGCATTCCCGTACTGGGAGAGATCGCCTGCGGCACGCCCATACTCACCGACGAGCAGCACGACAGCTTTGTCATGTCGGGTACCAATCTTGACGCTGATTTTTGCTTGCGTGCCAAGGGAGACAGCATGATCGGCGCACGCATTCAGGACGGAGACATCGTCTTTATCAAAAAAAGCGACATGGTAGCCAACGGTGAAATTGCAGCCGTGGTCATCGAGGACGAGGCAACGCTCAAGCGTGTGTACTACTACCCCGAAAAATCCAAGCTGATCTTAACACCCGAAAATCCCAAATACGAGCCGCTGGTCTTCATGGGGCCCGAGCTTGACGAGATCCATATCCTTGGCAAAGCGGTCGCCTTCCAATCCGAGATCAAATAAGTAAAGCCCTTGCTCGCGCAAGGGCTTTATCAATATTTCAGCTAAGCATTTTTCTGTAAAGACTGCTTTCTTTTTTGCACCTCAAGCACGGGGGCGTGATCCTTTTCGTAGCCCCATTCCTCGGCAAGCGACACAAGCAGGCGGTCGCAGGTGGCAATCGCATTTTGATAATCGCCGAGAATTTCATAAATGATGCAGATCGCATCAAGCGGATCGGTGTATCGCGGCTTCTCGGAATCATTCCAAGACGCCTCGTAATACGCGATCGCCTTTTGATAATTCCCCGTTTTGGCATGGTATTGCCCAAGCTCAAACAGAAATCCCGTATCGCTGCCGAAATACTGCTCGGCTTCTGCCATGATCGCGTCGGCGCGGGGCTTGTCAAACTCGGCAAGTGCGATGTGTGCGCGGTACACGGGGATCATAAAAGGTCTTGCCGCAGGCAGGGTGGCGTATTCCTCCAAGTATTTTGCCGCCTCTGCCGTACGGTGATCCGCGATCAGATTGTCGATCAGATACATATACGGCAGTGTTGCTTGGGGCGTGATGCGATCACTTTCAATGACCTGCTTGTAAAAGTCGATCACACGCGCGTGATTTGCCACGTTCCAATCCCAAGCGTCAGCACCCTCGGACATTTGCAGCATCCATTGGCACACTTTTTTCTCGGGAGCGCGCAGCATGGCTTCCCTTGCGTATTTGCTCACGCGTCTTGCATCCGCCTCCATGCGGAAGTGATATAGGCGCGCCAAATACTCTAAAATCACGGTTCTGTCGGAATATTCATCCAGCTGATGCAAAAGAAATTCCTCATGACGTGCAAATTCTTCGGGAGAATACTCCGAAAGCACGTCAATGCCACGCTCGATACGGTGCAGCTTTTGTTCTGTGGTCAGATCGAATAATTCATCAATACTCACCCCAAGCTCGCCTGCCAGCATAGGCAAAAGCGCCACGTCCGGCATGGTGACGGCGTTTTCCCATTTGGATACCGATTGTGCGCTGATGCCGAGTGCCGACGCAAGCTGCTCCTGCGTCAAGCCTGCCTTGGCTCTGAGTTGTTTGATTTTTGCTCCTATTTCCATAAAAAATCTCCTTTCGATGTGTCGGACGTCCTTACATGCTCATGATATCATGAAAGGAGCGGCAAATCAACAACGCAGATTTCGCGCGAGGTCGCCTGTTGGGTGAGTTGATTACTGCGCAGCGGTTATGAATACCGGCGAAGTCGTACTTAATATTTGATTCTGCAATGCAACTCAAATAGCGCAGTACGGTTAGAATCCAATGTCATTAAGTTAAGAAAGCGCCACCGCAATGGGAAAGCAAATGATGCTGATACGCGCCAAGAAGCCGTCCCCTCGGGGGAAGGAGGGTTCCCATAGCGTACCCGCTATGGGAGGAAGGGGAACTCGTATAGACATTAGAATAGTATTATCTTAGCGGTGTTTGCAAAATCAAGACAGTTTCTGCTCGAAATTCACCTGCCCGACTTTCACGCACATTCCCCTTCCTCCCACTGCGCAAGCTTGCGGGAGCC
>JAGBXH010000309.1 GCA_017629395.1 Clostridia bacterium
CGGCATTCTTTGGTGGAACATTGCCGATGGTTGGCCGCAGGTTTCCGATGCGGTTGTTGACTGGTACGGCTGCAAAAAGCTGGCATATCACTACATTGCCCGCTCTCAAGCACCTTTCTGCATGATGATGGACGAGCCTGTAAACGGTCAATTGACACTTGTAGCGTCCAATGATACCCAGCAAGCTGTGCATGTACGCTATACGGTGACCGATCTGACCACCAACGAGATCGTAACAAGCGGCGAGGTTGAGGTGGATGCAAACGGTTGTGTGCGCGTTACGCAGGTTGCTGAGCGCAAGTTCGGCTTCTATATGATCACATGGGAAAGCACCGCAGGGAACGGCAGAAACCACTTCACCTGCACCATTGGTGACGGCTGGACGTGGGACACATACCGCGATGCTATGACCAAAGCCGGATTCTATGAAGAGTACGAAGGATTTTAACGAATAAAAAGAGATCCCAACCTCCGAACGGAGGTTGGGATCTTATTATGTAAGATATAGATCAGTCGTCAGATGCCTTCTGAGTAATGGAAATATTGAGGTTACCGTTGCGCACGCGGATATCATCAAGCAGAGCCTTCTGTGCATCCTTGTTCTTAAGACGGATTCTGTAGCGCAGCTCGGTCAGCGTGCCGTATTCTACAGACTTAACTCTCTCAAGGTTGTAGCTCTTGCAATGCTCCTTGAGAACAGGCTCAAAAACGCCTGCAAAATCAAGGGATTCGGGAATCATGATCGTCAATCTCATTGCGCCACCGCCAATGCTGTCAAATTTGGTCAGGGAAGCGATGAGAATAACTGCCAGGATAATACCGATTGCGATAAGAGCAAAGCCAATACCGCCCGTACCGCATGCCATACCGACTGCAGCGGAGAGGTAAATAAAGATCAGATCGCTGGGATTTTCAACCGAGTGTCTGAAACGGATCAGTGCAAGACCACCACCAATAGAGATCGCACGTGCCAGGTTAGAACCTACTGCAATTACGATAACGGAAACGATGGGACCCATCAAAAGGATGGTGAGCAAAGATTTGGTGGAATATGCCTTTTTGCGGTTTACGAATAAGTAAACTAAAGTAACGAGGAAGGACAAACCAATGCTTGAGCCAATCAGCGCAAGAGTTTTGCCAAGGGTCAAAGTTGACACACCGGTAGTGGCAGTGTCGTAATAAATCTGGATATTTACCAGAAGCTGGTTAAAAAAGTTTTCTAAAGCCTGCATATTTGAAACTCTCCTTTACATGAATCCTGTTAACAAAAATTCTTCAATACCGTTATTTTTCAGCACGTTCTTTTTCAGATCCGTTCCGATCTTAGAAAAGGTGTGGAATGTCAGCTCATATTCATTCATGATCTGTACAAACCAATAGGGAACTGCACCTGCGAATTTGACCTCTACGATCATCTTTCCATCGGGTAGAAGCGGTTCACCGTATCTGCCGCTTTCTAACGTAAGATCGTGCCGCCTTGAGAGCATATCGAAATCAAACGTAACGCGGAAATCGGGATCCTCCTTACCGTGGTAGGCATATCGCAGATAACTGACGTATGCAACCGGTTCTACGGGTGTGTGCGAAAGATAATACTCAATCTCGCGCAGCACCTGGGTGTTTATGTACTTGGTGTCCTTGGGATATTCGCGCCGTTCCAAGAAGTCGTACACCTCTTGCAACGTGATCTTAGCGCGACGCTTTGTACCAATGCCGTTTTGCTTACGTTTGATCTCCAAAAACACCTTGGTGTCAAGATCAGGCGTGTCATAACTGCGTAGTCTTAGTTTTTCCTTATACTTAGGCAGCTGCACCGAATTACGGATCACGTCGTTATGCTCGTTATCAAAATACAGATTACAGATCATGTACGGCTTACCGTCCTTGTTATAGGGGTCAGCATTCATGTATTCCTCAATGCGTTGCTTGAGCGGCTCCATCAAAGCGGAATCTATGATGATTTTCTTTTCTCTCCGCTGAAACGTATTACCTGCCAAAGCGTCACCTCCTTTTGTAATCTTTGCATATTTTAGCATAAACAATTGAATTATGAGTGAACACGCCGTGAATGAAATATGACTTTTGCACAAAAAGCACAAAAGTCATACTTCGCAACACTTATAATTTCAAATATTTGCGCATATCCTTGATCTGTTTCAATACGCTTTCGGGTGCGGGACCGCCAAAGCATGCGCGTCCGGCAACGCACGTATCGGGATCGATCGCTTGATAAACGTCGTCTTCAAAAACCGGAGAAGCCATATGATACTCATCAAGAGTAAGTGTTTCCAGCGTTTTCTTATGCGCAATGCAATATGCAACCAATTGCCCTACGATCTTATACGCGCTACGGAAGGGAAGTCCCTTTTTGACCATGTAGTCAGCGCAATCCGTTGCGTTGATAAAGCCCTTGGAAACAGCTTCTCTTAAAATAACTGTGTTAAAGGTGGCAGTATCGAGCATAGCGGCAAACAACTCCAGACAAATCTTCACAGTATCCAACGCATCAAATACCGCCTCTTTGTCTTCCTGCATGTCCTTGTTATATGCGAGCGGAATGCCTTTCATAACGGTCAGCAGTGTTGTCAGATCTCCGTATACGCGTCCCGTTTTTCCGCGCACCAGCTCGGCAATGTCTGGGTTTTTCTTTTGCGGCATGATTGAAGAGCCGGTCGAATATGCGTCATCCAGATCTACAAATCCGAATTCCGATGACGACCAAAGAATGATCTCCTCTGAAAAGCGCGAGAGATGCATCATAACAATAGAAAGCGTGCTAAGCAGTTCGATTGCATAATCGCGATCGGAAACACCGTCCATGCTGTTCTGACAAACGCTGTCAAAGCCAAGCAGCTCTGCAACCATGAAACGATCAATGGGATAAGTTGTGCCTGCCAGTGCACAAGAGCCAAGAGGCAACACGTTCATATTCTCGGAAACGTCATCGAGTCTGCGTACGTCACGCGCAAACATTTGACCGTAAGCCATGAGGTAATGACCAAGCGTGACCGGCTGCGCGCGCTGCAGGTGCGTATATCCGGGCATAATATCTGCTGCGTGCTGCTCGGACTTATTGCAAATGACGTTGAGCAGATCAAACAACAGCGCCTTTAATTCAGCAATTTCGTCACGCAGATACAAACGCAAATCAAGTGCCACCTGGTCGTTTCTGCTGCGAGCCGTATGCAGGCGTTTTCCAACGTCACCGATGCGAGCGGTCAGCTCGCTTTCGATAAACATATGAATATCCTCTGCATTCATATCAAAAGCAAGCGTTCCGGCGTCAAGATCGTCAAGAATTTCGCCAAGCGTTTTGCATATCAGAGCAGCATCCTCTTGTGAAATGATACCGCATTTTCCAAGCATGGTTGCATGTGCAATTGAGCCCTTGATATCCTGTTTATACATTCTGCAATCAAAGTGAATGGAAGAATTAAAGTCGTTCACGCGGCTGTTGAGCTGTTTTTGAAAGCGTCCTGCCCACATTGTATTCATAGAAAAGCCCTACCTTTCAATCAAACGAGGGGTGTCGTCGGACACCCCTTGGGGAATTATTTGTTCTTTTGCGCATCGAGCATTGCCTTGACCTTGATCGGAAGACCGTAAAGATTGATAAAGCCTGCGGAATCCTTTTGGTCATACGCACCACCGTCCTCACCGAACGATGCAATGGTCTCGCTGTAAAGGGAATTGGGGGAAGTCACGCCCGCATTGATGATATTGCCCTTATAAAGCTTGAGCTTGACGTCACCGCTGACGCTCTCCTGTGTCTTGTCTACAAATGCGGAAAGAGCCTCGCGCAAAGGAGTAAACCACTGACCGTTATATACCAGCTCGCCAAATTTTATCGCGATCTGCTGCTTATAATGCTGCGTATCGCGGTCCAGCGTAATAGATTCCAGTACCTTGTGTGCATGGTAGAGGATAGTGCCTCCGGGCGTTTCGTAAACACCGCGGCTCTTCATGCCGACAAGACGGTTTTCAACCAGATCCAAAAGACCTATACCGTGTGCGCCACCCAGCTCATTGAGCTTTTCAACAAGGGAAACACTATCCATTTCCACGCCGTCGATCGCGGTGGGAATGCCCTTATCAAACGTAATGGTCAAGTACGCCGGCGTATCGGGTGCTTGCTCAGGGCAAACTCCCAATTCTAAGAAACCGGGCTTTTGATACTGAGGTTCGTTTGCA
>JAGBXH010000310.1 GCA_017629395.1 Clostridia bacterium
TATGCAAAAATTTTGTACCGCACCTCTCTTCCCGCGCAGGGTGAGTTCTTTGTGCAGAGAAGCGACAACGTGCAAATGGGACAGGAGGGCTCGCATATCGATTGGAAATGGGATGCCACGGGCGAATGGGAAACCATCGTGCTGCATTGCGGTGCGTGGGCAAGTGCCAATGCTTCCATCAATATCATGCGTCTTGACCCCATGGCGAACGGTGCGTTCGTAAACGGTCAGACCACCATTGATATTGCCTATATCGCCTTCTTTGCAACCGCGGAGGATGCCAATAACTTCAACCTTGACGAATATAAAAAGTACCTGGCTCATGAAGAGCAGCTCAAGGCGGAGGAGGAATCCAAGCGTCAGGAACAGGAAGAGGCAAACAAGAAGGTTGAGTGGTCAGATCCCGCTGCGACCGAGAATCCCACCTTCTCGCTTGATACCTACGAGGGTAGCCTGCAGTATGCGGTATCCGCAGACGGCAAGGAGGTTACGATCTCCTACGTGCTCAACGGTGAGACCGTCAGCTACACCGTGCCCAATAACGCCAATTACGTGTTTGGCGGCTACGCAGGCACGGATGATCTGGGCAGAAGTCTTTATACCCAGTATTCGCAGTACACCCTGAAAAACCACAAGCAGATCGAGTCCGATCCTTACACGGTTGGCGTGTACGGACAGAACGGTGAGCACTACGTAGGTATTTTCTACTTCCTTTGGATGGGTGAGCACCAGGATACCGGCGCTTGGGATATGACGCATATCGTAGAGCAGTACGGAGATAAGGCGTTCAATACCAAGACCTGCCCTGCATGGGGCCCCGTGGGTCAGATGCACTACTTTGCAGAGCCCTTGTACGGCTACTATTATTCCAGCGACCAGTGGGTCATGCGTAAGCACATGGAGCTGCTCTCCAATGCAAACGTAGACTTCCTTTATATCGACGTAACCAACGGCTATGAATATTACGATAACGCCATCAAGCTCATGGAAGTATGCCACGAGATGAACCAGCAGGGCTACGACGCTCCGCAGATCGTGTTCTACACCCACTCAAGCAGCAAGGACGTTGTCAAGAGACTTTACGATAAGATCTATTCCAAGGACAAGTATTCCGATACGTGGCTGTACGTGGACGGCAAGCCCCTGATCATTGCTGAGGAAAGCGATAACATCAACGGCTTCTTCAGCATTCGTCTGCCGCAGTGGCCCAACGAGTCTACCAAGAGCAATTCCTGGCCTTGGATGGATTTCCAGTGGCCGCAGCGTGTGTTCAAGCATGACGGCAAGGGTGAATCTATCAGCGTTTCCATGGCGCAGCACGCAGGAACCGTTCGCTTCAGTGACTCCGCATTCTACGGTGATCGCAGCAACCGCGGACGCTCCTATAACGGCACCTACGACCTGCTGACTCCCGATTCCTATAAGCTGGGCATCAACTTCCAGTATCAGTTTGACAGAGCACTCTCCAAGGACGTCAAGTACGTGCTTGTGACGGGCTGGAACGAATGGGTCGCACAGCGTCAGCCCACCAACGACGGCACGATCTGCTTCGTGGATACCTCCTCGCTGGAGTTCAGCCGCGACGTGGAAATGACCATTACCGATTACTATTTCGA
>JAGBXH010000311.1 GCA_017629395.1 Clostridia bacterium
ATCCTTCTTGGAAAGCTTTTCGGCATCGGTCAGGATCTGCAGCGCATATGCCTTGATGTCATCCCAATTCTCTACCTCGGTAAAGCCTTTCTCGATACTCAGCGTGGTATCAAAGCTGAACTCGCCCTTATCGTTGAGGTACTTGCCGTCGTTTGCGGTGTACTTCAAAAGCTGACCCTCTGCATTAAAGCCTGCAGCAGCCATGAACAGCTGACGCGCAAGATCATTGCCGCTCAGCAGCTCGGCAAGATCCTTGGTCAGCCCCTCGGAAAGGCTTGTATTGCCCGCTTCCTGCTCGGGAGCAGCCGTTTGGGCCTCGGTGGTCTGCTCTGCGCTCTGCGCCTCGGTAGTCACCTCTTCCTCTGCAAACACAGCGGGAACGGTTGCACCGATCAGCACAAACGCCAGCATAAGACCTGCAAGCAGCTTGACAAGCATTTGCCTTACGTTCGTTTTCTTCATAGTTTCGTTTCGTTTTTTGCCGCGAGGGCAAAAATACTTCCTCTCTCATATTTTCGAAGGCAGGATGCCTTCTTATGAAGTATTCGCCCGCATACCCTATCGGAATCAATAAGGCGGGGCTGTCCGATCAAACATCGGACGCGTCGTCACTTTTCTCTCGCTCGGACTTCTTCGGTTTTTTGTACCGCCATCCCATAGTTTTGAAGCCCGTCATGGGCACGGGATCGTATCCCGCAGGGCAACACGGGTTGCACCGCAGAATGCGCCACGCCGTCAGTAACGAGGCAACAACAAAGCCACGATGAGTATACGCTTCCAAAGCGTAGGCAGAACACGTCGGCGTAAACCGACACGTGGGATGCGGCTTGAGCGGAGATAAAAATTTACGGTAAAAGCGAATGAGTAATTTACAAAGGTAATTCACGGGGTTTGTTCCTTGACGTACATATCCAGCTTTTTGAAGGCGAAGGAAAGATCGGCATACACATCCTTGGATGATTTGCCGGCGATCTCAGGCTTTGCGCTGATCACGATCAGGTACCCCGTTTTGAGCGGTTTGTTGCCTACAAGCTGTCTGTACGCTGCGCGGATGATGCGCTTGGCGCGGTTGCGCCCAACTGCTCCGCCCACCTTTTTGGTGACCGAGAGCCCCAGCCTGTTGAGGTATTTCTTTTCGGGATTGGCAAGCATCAGCCTTTTGGCAGCGTAATCCTTGAGCACGTAGACGGCAACCGTCTTGCCCACGAATCTGCCTCCCTGTCTGAACGCCTTGAGATACAGGTGATTTTCTTTAATTGCGGTTTCTTTCACCCTCTCGCCCCCTTTTTTTGTCTTGTGTCTTTTGTGTCGATTGCTTCCGTGGTTTGTGATGATGTTACGTTCGATGCGGAAAAGTTATCCGCGTTTTTTCAAAGCCCCGGCACAGAAAAATTGTGCAGTACAAGCCGCAAGGGATAAAGCAAGGCGACGGCGATCTTGGCGATCGTCGAGCCGCTTTGACCGCAGCGGTGCAGTAATCCGCAATTTTTCAAAGCCGGCAAAGAAAAACCCCGATGACTTGCTACAACGAACATAAGTGATGTAAAAATCATCGGCGGTTTTTATGTTTGATTTTCCAAAGGGGAAATCAGTAAGTCAGTCTCTTTCTGCCCTTTGCACGACGTCTCTTGAGAACGTTTCTGCCGTCAGCGGTCTTCATTCTCTTTCTGAAACCGTGCTCCTTCTTTCTCTGACGCTTTTTAGGTTGATAAGTTCTAAGCATGTTTTAGCACCTCCTTGCAGTTTCAATATCGGAAGCGTTATCGTTTTCACAGCCGACATTTTCGCTTTTACACAATGACATCATATATTATAAACACAAAATGCCCGAATTGTCAAGTCTTTTTTGAAAATTTCAAAAGAATTTTTGTGTTTTTTTCAAGTTATATATCCTCCGAGCGGATCGGCGCACCGTCGTCGGGCAAATGTTTGATGGTTTTATGCCACAAAATCAGCAAAAATACCACACTTGCGACAATGGACATCAGCTCCGCGATGGGGAACGACCACCAGATCGCGATCAATCCGTCCGCAGTCTGTGCCAGCAGATACGCCACGGGCAGCAGCACCAGCAGCTGACGCGCAATGGACACGAACATGGAGAACAGGCTCTTGCCGAACGCGCTGAACACACCGCCTATGGTAATGGAAATGCCCGCGAAGATGAAGCTCAGCGAAATGGTGCGCAATGCCTGCACGCCAATGCGCATTTCGGGCGCGCCCTCGGCTACGTTGAAGATA
>JAGBXH010000312.1 GCA_017629395.1 Clostridia bacterium
ACCACGTCATTGTCGCAACCGAACACGCATCTGCCGTACATGGTTTCAGAGATCAGCTTTTCAATGTCGGCTTCGCTTGGCTCACGCATTTTTGTGGCGTGACGCGCAAACCACGGAACCTGACGTTGGCGGTAAAGCTTGACGGCACTGTAGGGACATTCCGCCTCGTGCGGACAGCCCTGATAGCAAAATTCGGGTGCATCGGCAGGCTTGTTTTTGGAACAAAAATAATTCAGGGAACCAAAGCTCTGTACCTTTTTGCATGGCTCTCCCATCAGCCATTGGATGATGTCAATGTCATGACAGCTCTTGGCAAGGAGCATAGGCGCGCTGTCTGCAGTCTTGTGCCAATCGCCGCGAACGTAGCTGTGGGTATAGTGCAGGTCACCCACCGCTTCAATGTGTACAACGTTCATGATCTTGCCCACACGTCCCTCGTCCAAAAGCTTTTTGATCAGCGTAAAGAAGGGGGTGTAGCGCAAAACGTGGCAAACCAACACCATAACGCCCTTTTCCTTGGCGGCTTTTTCGATTGCCAGACATTCCTCGGGTGTGGGGGCTGCCGGCTTTTCCAGCAGCAAGTGATAGCCCTTTTCAATTGCCTTCATGGCAAGGTGAAAATGATCTCTGTCCTGCGTTGCAATGATTGCCGCATCCGCCATTTTTGGCAGCTCCAAAAGATCCTCTCCGTATTCGTAGAAGCGATCCGCGGGAAGATCAAACATTTCTTTTATATAGTCGCGTCTGACGGGATTGGGGTCTGCAACCGCAACCAGCTCCATTTCGGGGCAATATTTTTGACCTTCCTTGACGTAGGTCGATCCGCGACCGCCCGCGCCGACCAAAATAAACCTTAACTTATCCATTGTTGAAGATGTCCTTTCTTTTTTGAAGTTTTGTTACGTGAATTCAAGATCGGCAACGATAATCGCGTGGTCGTTCATCCACGGCTCGTAGATTGCCTCGGCATGCAATATCTTGATGTTTGGTGTGACGACGATATTGTCCCAGGGGTAGGGACTGCCGGGCATTCCGTTTTTCATGATCGTAGCGAAGGGACCAAAGGCACCGCCGTTTGCACAGACAAGTCCTGCATCGGTAAACCTTTTCCAGTCCTTCAGGTACATGTTTTTGGAGTCGGGAGCGACGCTGTCACCGTCGTGCTGACGCTCGCCGTTGATCAGGTTTTCGGGGTTGAAATCGCCTGTAATGATGCAGTATTCCCGTTCCTTTGCAAAACGGATCACCTCGTCTATCTGCGTTGCGCGCAGCTCCTTGCATTTCCAATCAAAGTGCAGGGTTACAACGTCAACCGTCTTGCCGCCAAGGTTGATCTTGCCCGTCAGATACCATTTGTGACCGTAGTTGGTGGTACCCTCGGGGGCGTAGCTTGTTTTTGCGGGAGGATAATCGTTTGCCGTTACGTCGGAAACCTCAAGGCTTGAAAGAAAGGCTTTGCCGGTGTAGGAACGGGTGAAGATCCTTTCGTAATAGGGGTGTATCTGTTGATAAAGCGCATC
>JAGBXH010000313.1 GCA_017629395.1 Clostridia bacterium
GAAAAGCAGCAATCCTACCGCATCATCCGCGCCACCAAGAACAGATACGGCTCGACCAACGAGATCGGTGTATTTGAAATGACCGACAAGGGGCTTGACGAGGTCACCAATCCCTCGGAGATGCTGCTTTCGGGCAGACCCAAGGGTGTTTCGGGCAGCGCGGCAGTTTGCACCGTGCAGGGCACGCGCCCGCTGATCGCGGAGGTGCAGGCACTTGTTTCGCAGACCTATTTCCCCTCCCCGCGCCGCGTGGCAAACGGCATTGATTACAACAGACTTTGCCTGATCATCGACGTGCTGGAAAAGCGCATGGGACTCAAATTCTACCAAAACGACGTATATACCAACGTAGTCGGCGGCTTGCGCCTTGACGAAACCGCAGCGGATCTGTCGGTCGCGCTGGCACTCATTTCTTCGCTAACAGACCGCGTTGTCCCCGAGGGGCTGATTGCCGTGGGCGAGATCGGACTTTCGGGCGAGGTGCGTGCGGTATCGCACGCGGAAAACCGCGTCAAGGAAGCCGCACGTTTAGGCTTTACCACCGCCGTCATTCCCTACCGTAACGTAGAAAAGCGTCCCTTTGAATGCCCCGGCATCAAGGTGCACGCCATTCGCAGCATTTTTGAGCTGCCGAGCCTTTTGGTGACTCTGAAAGACGATGAGCAACAATTTTAATTGATCGCATAAGCAAAAACGCCTCACTTTCGTGGGGCGTTTTGGTTTGCATAGAAATAAATAGTTAGTTTATGCTATGTGATCGCCCCTACAAGTGTTTTCGTTGTCCTTTTACGATACCGATGCCACAGCGTACACAGCCGTAGGGGCGATCAGCGATCGCCCGCTCTCGGCACAAAGAACATTTTCCGGGGGCGTTGACTTGGAATGCGATTAGTTACCTTTGATCAGCGATATGGTCTTTGCCAGCCACATTGCCACGTCGGCGCGGGTGATGGCGGCACTCGCCTGCACGCTGCCGTCGGGCGTTTGCAAAATGCCAAGCGAATACAGCGAAACCACGGCGTCCTCGGCAAAGGCGGGCACGGTATCGGTAAAGCTGACGGGCAGCTTTTGGTTGGCGTAACCGATCAGACCCGAGAGAATCACCGCAGCCTCGCCGCGCGTGATGATCTCGCCCGGCTTAAAGTACAGCTCGCCCTTGCTGCCGACGGCACTCACGTAGCCCTTTTCGTATGCGGTCTTGACGTAGCCCTTCATGGCATCGGGGATCTCACCGTCATCCGCAAAGCCCGTACCTGATACGGGTGCACAGGTCATGCCAACCGCATTCATGGCGGTAACGAGAAAATCCACGCGCGACATTTCTCTGTCGGGCTCAAAGCAGTACAGGCTGCCCTTCTGCGTGCCGCTCATCAGCCCCAGCTCGCTCATGCGCAAAGCGTCGGTCAGGCAGGCTTTGCCGTCAAGGTCGTCAAAGCTGCGTCCCAGCGTACACGCCTGCACCGTGATGCTGATCTTGCCCGCTGCGCTGTAGTTGCCGTATTGGTCGCGGATGACGTAAGTAAATGCATCCGTGCCCACAAAGTCCTTGCCGGGGCTATAGGTATACGTGCCCGTGGCGGTATCGGTCAAGGTCACGATACCCTTTTCGGGATAGCTGACGACTTCAAAGGTCAAATCGTCCCCCTCGGGGTCATAGCCACCAAGCACACCGCAGGCGGGCGTGTTGGCATACACACGCAGGTTGCTTGACTGCGCGGGCACGGCTGCGGTGGTGGGAGAGGCGTTGACGCTTGTCAGCGTGCACACGATGCAGGTCATCTCGTACGCGCTACCGTCCACGGTAAAGCAAAAGCTGCTCTGCCCCACAGCCGTGGTAGCGGGCTCAAAGGTCATAAGCGAAAGATCCGCTGCGCGCAGGGTCTGCCCCGTGACCACACCGTCCGATCCCACGTACAAAGCACCCTCGACGGGATCGGGCAGCTTGGTAATGGTGACGTAATCAATATAGGACAGATTCATGGCGCGGGCAAAATCCTGCTTACTGAAGGTGTACTCGTTGCCCACCAAGGTTGCCACGCGCATGTCGGTCTTTGCGGCAAGCACGTGCAAGGCAGGACTGAGCGGCACAGGCTTTTGGTCGGCAGCCGATGCACCAAAGGTGCAAAGTGCGCACAGACAGCCTATAGTCAAGGCGCACACGATCAGAATTTTCCATACAGGTTTCATATTTCACGCTCCTATTTCAAGATTTTCGATACAATGTATGCAAAAATTTCACACGGTATGTTTTATTCACACTTTTCACATTGTAATTTTCACAAATCCATGGTATAATAACTGTTATCACGCAGGAAAGGAGATTCGTATGGAATTTATCATTGATAAAGAGCACCACGGCAGGACCGTGCTTTCTTACGTGCGCTATACCCTGCGCATCTCCTCACGTATGCTGACCGTGCTCAAGCAAACAGATGACGGCATTACCGTAAACGGTGAACACGTGACCGTGCGCCGGGTGCTCAACGAGGGTGATTGCCTCTGCCTTGCCATTGACGACACGGCGGAACGCGCCTCACATAACGTGCCGCCTGCGGACATACCCATCGAGGTGCTTTACGAGGACGCGCACGTCATTGCCATGAACAAGCCGCCGCACATGCCCACGCACCCCTCGCACAATCACCATGACGATACGCTGGCAAATGCACTGGCATACAGGTATGCAAAAGACGGTATTCCCTTTGTGTTCCGCCCCATGGGTCGTCTTGACCGCAACACCTCGGGCGTGGTGCTTGCCGCCAAGGACAAGGTTGCCTCGGGCATGCTGACCGCTGCCATCAAAGCGGGCGAGGTGCAAAAGACCTACCTTGCCATCATCACGGGAGAGTTGCCCGTGGATGGAAAGATCCATACCATTGAATGCGGCATCCGCCGTATGGCGGACAGCGTGATCATGCGCACCACCTGCCCCGATTCCACCGATCCCAGCGAGGCGTCAATCACCGATTACGAGGTGCTGGACGCGCGCGACGGTCTTTCACTTGTGCGTGTCAAGCCGCGCACGGGACGCACACATCAGATCCGCGTGCACTTTGCGTATATCGGTCACCCTTTGCTCGGCGACGATCTTTACGGCACGCCCGACGCACGCATTGACCGACACGCCCTGCACGCGCTCAGTTTGGAATTCCCCTTGCCCTTTGCAGACGGGCGCATTTGCGTGGAAGCCCCCGTCGCGCAGGACATGCTTGCGCTGATACATCAATATTTTCCGAGGTACTCATGAAAAAACAAAACCAACCGATTTCACCGTCGCTCATCACGGCTAAGGAATACGCCGCGCTATCCCCCGAGGAGCGCGAGGAGTGGCGTGCCGTGCATCCAAGGCACGAGCGGCTGCCCAAATGGTGCTTTGTCTGTTACGGTATTGCAGCCCTTGCGCTGTGCATTTACTTGGCGGCGCGCATCTTCCCCGCCTTTGCGGATCTGTTCAATCAAAACGTCAGCGAGATCTTTCGCCGTACGCTTGCCGCACTGACGGGCTGGATCCCCTTTTCGCTTGGGGAGGCACTGATCTTGCTCTTACCCGTCATCTTCGGTCTTGCCGTCTGGTATGCCGCCAAGTACCGCTGTGACACCTGGCGCAGCACGTGGAGCTTTGTGGGCATTCTGATAGCGGTCATTTGTATGCTGCTTTCCATGTTTGTCTTCACCTTTGCCACGGGCTATCACGGCACAACGCTTGACAAAAAGCTGGGGCTTGCCCAAAAGGAGGTCAGCGCCGAGGAGCTGTACCAAACGGCATTGATCCTTGCAGAAAAGGTCAACGAGGAGCACGAGAGCATGACCTATGCAAAGAACGGATTTTCGGTCATGCCCTACTCGCTCTCGGAAATGAACGATAAGCTGCTGGACGCTTACGACGTCTTCTGTGCAAAGCACAAATTCATTGACCACTACGATTCAAGACTCAAGCCCGTCATGCTCAGCGAGCTGATGAACTACACGCACATCACGGGCGTTTACTCCTACTTTACGGGCGAGGCAAACATTGACATTGCCTTCCCCGATTACACCATTCCCTATACCGCCGCGCACGAGCTGGCGCACCAAAGAGGCATTGCAAGAGAGGATGAAGCCAACATGGTAGCCTTCCTTGTGTGCATGGAGAGTGACGACGCATATATCCGCTATTGCGCTTACCTCAATATGTACGAGTACGTGGCAAACGCGCTGTACCGTGCCAGCCCCGAGCTTTACGCCAAGGCAAGCGGCAAGCTGCACGCTGACGTCAAGAGTGAAATGGTCGCTTACTCCAACTTTTTTGCCAAGTATCAAAACAGCACCGCAGGCTCGGTTTCGGGCGCGGTCAACGATACCTTCCTCAAATTCCAAGGCACCGAGGGCACTGCCAGCTATGGCATGGTGGTGGATCTGACGGTGGCTTACTACAAGCATCTTGGTATGATAACCGAATAAATTCACACTCACCCTCAGGGCTGCATATCGTAGCCTTGAGGGTGTTTTTTGCTTTGTCGACGATCGGTGCGGCAGGCGCAATTGCCCCCCTTTTTCGGGGCTTTTTTTGCGCTCTTGTGTAGGCGTATATGTCGTGGTGTATCGTATTTTGTCGTAGTACGACATAATGTATGAATTGGTCATTTACGATTTATCCTTAATTTCGACATATTCATATGTTATTCGTTATATTTATTGTGTATCACAATATATGATTGTTCTGTTTAGAACGGTTGTTCTCTCTCTTTAATACGACATAGTTCAATGTTTTCTATGTTTGTGATGGAATTAAATTGTAAATATTATGTTAACAATACGGAAAATATCTTTACTTAATAATTATAATATGCTATAATAAATGCACGCTGACACAGGTGACAGAAAGCGATCAAAATCGCGCTTTTTCGCCCCTACTGCATTGGCAAAGCACACCCAAATTCAACAAGGCAATTTTGGAGATTACTATGGAAAAGATCATTATCAACGGCGGACTCCCCCTTAACGGCGACGTGTATATTGACGGCATGAAGAATGCCGCTTTGCCCGTAATTGCCGCTACTCTGCTTTGCTCGGATACCTGTGTCATTGACAACGTGCCTGCCGTCAGCGACATCGCCATGCTGCTCGATATCATCAAGGGCATGGGTGCAGAGGTGGAATATCTTGACAAGACCACCATCAGCATTAACGCTGCAAACGTGCAGCCGGGCTGCTCTCCTTACGATCTCGTTTGCAAGATCAGAGGCTCTGCATACATCATCGGCGCGGAGATCGGCAGATTCGGTACGGCACACGTCGGCTACCCCGGCGGCTGCGATTTCGGCGTTCGTCCGCTCGATCTGCACCTGATGGGCTTTGAGGCTCTGGGCGCAAAGATCTCCGTTGAGCAGGGGTATATCAATGCCGTTTCCCCCATGGGTCTGCACGGCAGCTCGATCTATTTCCGCCTCCCCTCCGTTGGTGCAACTGTAAACTGCATTCTCGCCTCTGTCTTTGCCGAGGGCGTGACCACCATTGAAGGCGCTGCGCAGGAGCCGCATATTGTTGACATGGTCAACTTCCTTAATAACTGCGGCGCAGACATTACCGGTGCAGGCACCTCCAGCATCAAGGTGCGCGGTGTCAAGGAGCTCAAGGGCTGCCGCCACACCATCGTACCCGACATGATCGAGGCAGGCACTTACATGGCTGCCGCTGCCATGACGGGAGGCTGCGTATGCGTACACAACGTCGTTCCCAAGCACATGGAATCCGTCTGCTCCGTTCTCTCAAGAATGGGCGTCAAGCTGGATATCGGCACCGACACCATCACCGTACATAGCGACGGAAAGCTGATCGCTACCGACGTTGTCACCCAGCCCTACCCCGGCTTCCCCACTGACATGCATCCCCAGATCAGTGCGCTGATGTGCGTAGCCGAGGGTGTATCCCGCATGAGTGAAATGGTATGGGATAACCGCTTCAGATACATCAACGAGTTCCAGAAGATGGGCCCGATGATCTCCGTTTCCGACAGAACCGCATCCTTCAACGGCAACCAAAAGCTCTCCGGTGCACCCGTGGTCTCCACCGACCTGCGTGCAGGTGCGGCACTCATCATCCTTGCGCTTCGTGCACAGGGCACCTCGCAAATCTCCAAGATCTCGCTGATCGAGCGCGGATACGACAACATCGTCGGCAAGCTGGCAGCGCTGGGTGCGGACATCAAGAGAGTGGACGAATAATTCAAATAAACAAAAAAACGCCTCCCCTTCCGTTGTGGTTGGGGAGGCTGATTTTTGAAATCAAAAAAAGGACGCGGCGGCATGCCTTAGCATGCCGCCGCGTCCTTCGACCGTTGGCTGTAATATCAGATATAAAACGAAGATCTTTTATGTTTCCTGTTTAATAAATGATGATACGCGCGTTCAGTGCATTACTTTGCTCTTCTTGCCTCAAAGCATGCGCTGCAGTAAACAGGTCTGTCGTTGGAGGGCTGGAAGTTCAGCTTTGCTTCGCCGCCGCATTCTGCGCAGGTTGCGATGAAATACTGACGCTCGGGCTTGCCTGCGTTCTTCTTAGCATCGCGGCATGCCTTGCAGCTCTTGGGCTTGTTCAGGAATCCCTTTTCCTTGTAGAAAGCCTGCTCGCCTGCGGTGAATACGAACTCATTGCCGCACTCCTTGCAAACCAGAGTTTCATCAACAAACTCTTCAACAACTTTTACTTCATCTTCGTACATTTGCTTTTACCTCGCTTGTGATTGGTATTGATTATTTATGGTAGACCCTTACGGGTTGTCCCCTTGTCCGAGCACCTGCCGCAGCTTGCGGCGGATGCGATAGATCGCGTTGGAAATCGACTTTTCATCCTTTCCAAGCGAACTTGCGATCTTGCACGTGCTTGCTCCCGAAACGTACAGCCACCACACGCGGCTCTCGTAAGGAGAAAGCGCACGCTGGATGGTTCGTTGCAGAGCTTCCATGCGTTCCTTGTCGATCAAGGCCTCCGAAACCGAAGCCTCGCTGCCAAGCAGTCCGGGATTTTGCTCGATCAAGCCCTCCCCCTCCAGGGAAAGAAGCCCCTCGCGGCGTTGTCTGCGAAACGTGCGCAGGGCGGATGCCAGTCCGTGACCGACGCAGATCTTTGCGTACAAGCCGAACTCCACGCCCTCACGGGAGGAGTCGTATGTCTGTACCGCGCTGCAAAACACAACGCTTGCTTCCTGCCGCAGATCCTCAAGATCCGCGTCACTCATGCCGTGCGCGGCATACTTGCTCACCATGGATTGCAGCATAGGCGAATACCGGTCAAGCAGCAGCGCATATGCCTGCTGATTTCCCGCGCGTGCAGCCGAAAGCAGCTCGGATATCTCTGCATCACGCTGTATTTTCGTGTAGGAATTGCTCATGCCGTCACCGCCATAGATAAAGTGGTTCTTATACTATTATAACACATAAAAGTCCTTTGTCAAGAGTGATTTTTGTCGAATTATCATATCAAAATAAAAATTGCGCGCAAAATTTGTTCATATTGCACAATGGAAAAAGCCCCCGTTTGAGCATAGTGCAACGCTCGCGGAAGCTTTTTTGTGACTTTTGTCATTTTTACGTCAAAACTTTGTAACAATTCACAAGGAATCGCACCCTGCTAAAGCGCGAAAACCCTTATGAAAAAAGGTAATTTACGTTTCCTGCGACCAGCGCGTGCATGCCCTTGTAGATATTTTCCGGGTTTTCGCGGAAATTGTCCGCCATACGCTCTGCGCGAAGTCTGCTGTCCACCTTGAGCGTGGTTGCCATGATGACCTCTCCCTTTTCATACATCTTGCACTCAATATCGTACGTTTTATCGGGATTTTGCACGATGTTCGTGGAAATGCGCACGCCGCGTCTGCGGAAATCCAGGTAGCGCAAGGCACAACGCAGGCTCTGATCCAGGATACTGGGCAAAAGATCGGTCTTGAGCTCCTCCGCTACGCATCTGCCCTTGAAGGTCACCGCGTACAGATCATCCCCCGCCTCGTTTTGTCCGACACACGCAATCAGATCACCGTCCAGCATTTCATAAAAGGACTCTGCAAAATCCAGATACATCACGTAGTCGTTTTGCAGCGTAACGTCGTTAATGGTTGCAAAGGTCATGGGATAGCCTATATTTTCCATCAGGTAAAGCACGAATATTTTGACGTTTTTCTTATCTCCGATCGGCGAAGCCATTCTCTTCCTCCTGCTATTTTTAAGATCCGTCATAATTATACCAAAAAAATTGTAAATTATCAACCCCCTTTCTTGCAATTCACGAAAAAATGTGGTATGATATAGAATGATATATTATAAGCACTCAGCTTTGGAGGATTTTCTCATGATCAAGGTAGCATTACTCGGCTTTGGCGTAGTCGGCAGCGGCTGTGCCGAGGTTCTGACACAAAACAAGGATCTGATCAAAGGCAAGGTTGGCGACGACCTTGAAATCAAATACATTCTGGATCTGCGCGACTTCCCGGACAGCCCCTTTGCTCAGCGCGTCGTGCATGATTTCAACGTCATCGTAAACGACCCTGAAGTCGCCATCGTTGCAGAAATGATGGGCGGCTCGCATCCCGCATACGAATTTACCAAGGCATGCTTAGAGGCAGGTAAGAGCGTGGTGACCTCCAACAAGGAGGTGGTTGCCAACTTCGGCACGGAGCTTTTGGCACTTGCCGAGAAGCATGGCGTGTCGTACCTATTTGAGGCAAGCGTGGGCGGCGGTATTCCCGTGCTGCGTTCCATTTACGTGGATCTTGCTTCCAATCGCATAAGCGAGGTCAACGGCATTCTCAACGGTACCACCAACTATATTCTGACAAGCATGAAGCAATCCGGCGCAAGCTTTGGCGATGCTCTCAAAAAAGCGCAGGAGCTGGGCTATGCCGAGGCAAATCCCGCCGCTGACGTGGAGGGTCTGGATGCCGCACGCAAGACTGCCATTCTGTGCGGACTTTGCTTTGGCAAGCTGGTCTCCCCTGCCGACATTCACACCGAGGGCATTACCGCCATTACGGGCGAGGACGTTGCCGCTGCCGCTGAGCTTGGATATGCCATCAAGCTGATCGGGCATGCAGACACCAAGGAAGGCAAGATCCAAGCACTTGTCAGCCCCAGATTGGTTCCCCTTTGCAATCCCCTTTCGGGCATTTCCGACGTCTTCAACGGCGTGCTGCTCAAAGGCGACATGGTCGGCGAGGTCATGTTCTACGGTCCCGGTGCAGGCAAGCTGCCTACCGCAAGTGCCGTTGTGGGCGATATCATCGACGTCGCGCACGGTGTTGTCGGCGGCACGGTCAAGCGTCCGTATTTTGAAAACGCAACCGCCGAGGACGTAGCAGACTTCGGGGATTATGCCTGCGCGCGTTATTTCAGATTTGCCAATACGCCCGACGAGGTCACCGAGGCTCTGGGTGAGCAAGTGCAGCAAATCGTCACCAAGAGCGGCTACGTCGCTGTGATCACCAAGGCGATGAGTGAACGAAAGGCTGTCGCATCTGTTGCAGACAAGCTGTGCGTGCTCTCCTGTATGCGCGTATTATGATGAAGAAAACAGGTACGCGTAAAACAAGCAGCCTTGGTTATATGATCGTAGGCACGCTGGTGGTAATCGCGGTGCTGTTCTGTGTTCTGGCAATCACGGGCAGCCTTGCTCCCCTCGTGCTGCGTATACACGCAGCAGACGCGCCCGCCATGATGACCATGCCCGTCTTCGTCTACTGCATATTTGCGGATTTTATTTTGCTGGAGATCATCTTTCTGGTCTATTTGCCGGGCGTCCGTAAATTCATTGACGGTGATCGGGATGAAACGATGCAGAAGAAAGCTCTTCCCTTAAGCGTTATCGTGACCATAGTGTGCTGCGTGTTGCTGCTTTGCAGCATACTCATAGCACCCAACGTTTGTCACGTCATGACCGAGCAGGGCGTGGACAGCTACGTATTTTTCAAGACTGACTCCCACGCATGGCAGGACATTCCTCTTTACGAGCTGACCTTCTCCAAGGAAAACGGGCTGGAGCTTCATCTCTATTTTTCCAAGGATGAAAAGATCCCCATGTTCGGAGCAGTCAACTCCATCAACACAGCGTTTACCGAAAAGTACGGATCGGTCTACGGCTTTGCCTGCCGCTTAAAGGAGCTTGCCACAGAGCACGAATGGAATTTCAAGGTTTCAAACCGTGAAAGTATCGAATATTATTTCAAGGATTCCGTATATTGGGAATATATTGAGAAGCTGATTCAGTAAGGAGATATCTATGCACTATCTTCCTCTTGTCAATACGAAAATGGGAACGGCATCCCACCCGCGCCGCTCGTACGGAAATACCCTGCCGCTTACGCAGCTGCCGTTCGGTATGGCATCGTTTTGCCCGCAAACAGAGGTCACGCGCGCGTGGCTTTATCACCCCGAGCACGAGTTTGCCGAGGGCGTGCGCCTGACGCACCAGTTCAGCCCCTGGATCGGGGATTTTGGTGCATTCTTGCTGACACCGCAAAACGATTGCGTGGCAAATACGGGAGCGGGCGCGTGGTCAGGCGTGCGCACGCAGGACTCTTTGCTTGCACCGCACTATCTGCGCATGCACTTTATGCGCCCCAATTGCACCTTAGAGCTGACTCCCACCGAGCGTTGCGCCGCGCTGCGCTTGCACTTTGGGGATAGCAGAGCCTCCTTTTTATCCTTCTTGCCCGTCAGCGGCAATTACACCTATCGCTACGACATGGAAAAATCCACGCTGTACGGCAGCACCGACGGCATCAGCCAAGGGGATGCCAAGCACTTTAAGGCATACGTTGCCGTGCGTTTCTTGGACGATTGCGTGGACGCGACACGCACCTATGCGCAAGGCGAGGGCGGATCTGCCTCTATACACGTAGCACTTTCGGGCGGCACTTGCGAGGCGCGCATCGGCATTTCCTACGTCAGCGAGCAAATGGCGGACGCGGCAATCGACCGCGAGTGCGGACAGCGTACGTTTGACGAGCTGATGACAGCAGCGCAGGAGAATTGGGAAGAAAAGCTCTCACGCATTGAGATTGAAGCGAAAGACGATGCGCAGCTGCGCACCTTCTATTCCTGCTTGTACCGCGTTTTTCTTTTCCCGCAAAAGGCTTACGAGCTTGACGAGAATGAGCGTCCCGTGCACTACGTGCCGTGCGACGGCAGCGTCAAGCCCGGCGTGAGATATACGAATAATTGCTTTTGGGATACCTACCGCACAGAGTTTCCCCTGCTCTCTCTGATTGCAAAAGAGGAGTACGCAGAGATTCTTGCAGGCTTGGTGACCGATTATACAGACGGCAGCTGGCTGCCGCGCTGCACCGCCATGGGCGAGGTGGGCTGCATGCCAAGCACGCTGATCGACGCCGTCATTGCCGAGGCAGTTGTCGAGGGCATTGGCACGCGCAAGGTCTGGGAGTCCGCCTTGGACGGCATGCTCTACCATGCCAACCACGAGGCAGCACAGCCCAGATACGGGCGCAACGGTGCGCTTGCTTACCTGCAGTACGGCTACGTGCCGCGCGAGCAGCACCGCGAATCGGTCAACTTAACGCAGGATTTTGCGTACGGCGACTGGTGCATTGCCCGCGTGGCAGAGGTGCTTGGAAAACCCGAAATTACCGCGGAATACGACAAGCGCGCAACGTATTATCAAC
>JAGBXH010000314.1 GCA_017629395.1 Clostridia bacterium
AATGCAGACAACGGCTTATCGGGTGCTTGCGACACACAAAGCACGATCCTGCCGCCAAAGCTGCCCGTTTTTTGATGCAGCGCGTGGGTCAGCGCGCGCACGTCCTCACTCGTCGTGGCCGCGCTGACGATCACACCGGGTCGCACGGTCACCACGTCAAAGCAAACGGGCACCTGTGCTTTTTGCAGCCCCGCCATCATTGCTTGCCCGGGCAGCCTTACCCCATCACGGCGCAAGGCATAGCATGCCTCGATTGCTGCAAGCGCAGCCTCGATCTGAAGCTCAAAAGAGGAATGCAGACGATAAGGGCCTTTGCCGCGATAGGTAAATACGGTCTTGCCAAGCGATTGCTCGCTGACGTTGACCTCACTTTTAGCAGGCACGGTCAGTCTGCTGCCCGAAGCAGCGCAAGCCTGCGAGAGCAGGTTATATACCTCCCCGCCTACAAATCCGCTGATCACCTCACGCGTGCCTCTGCGTACCGCACGGCACAGCTGCTCCGCCTGTTTTTTGGCAAGCGCGCTGTCGCGCGTACCCAAGCCGCAGGGCATCACAAGCGTATAGGGTGCTGTGACCCACATGGGATCAAGCGTACAATCCTCGGATACGTCCAGCAGCACCACGTCACAGCCGTGGCAGCAAAACGCCAGCAGCGCAAGCGCGCAAAGCTTTTGTTCCCCGTCAAATTCAACCGTTTCGTCCTGTGTTTGCATCGCGTCGATCTCTTTGGCGACCTGCTCGCACAGCTCGCACACCTGCTTGTGCGCAATGGGCTGCCCGTCAAGCCTGATACGGCTGCGCAGGTCGTCGCCTCCCATGCGTGTCCATACACCTACCCGATAGCCCGCCGAAAGCAGAATGCTTTCCAAATAGGTCATCCGACAATGTCCGCCCAAGTTAGAGCTTATCGCGACCTTACGTATTCCCGCCTGCACCCTGCCAAGCCTTGTACAAAGGGCTGCAAATTGCTCACCCGTTGCACGCCTGGCAGGAGCAGACAAATATCTTTGCGCTCTGACAAAGGTCATACCGTTCCTCCCACGCGCTCCAGAATCAGCACGCTGTCAGGCTGTATGCAAATAGGTCCTTTACCGCGCGTGCCACACAGAAGATCCACAAATTCACCGCTGATGGGCAGCACCTCGGTCTGCTCGCTTCTGCTTGCCGCTACAATCAGCTCCCTGCCCTGCCCGCACCTTGCAAATGCAATCACGGATTCATCGTGATACAACACCTCAAAGCTGCCGCCGTCCAGCGCGGGATGCTCTGCACGCAGCTGACCAAGCTTTTGATAAAATGCCAACAATTCCGCGCGATAGGGCACGTCCAGCTCATGCCAAGGCATGGGCATACGGCAGAAGGGATCGCGCGCACCCTCCAAGCCAAGCTCGTCCCCGTAGTACAGCGACGGAATGCCGAACACCGTATACTGCAGCGCTGCCGCCATTTTCACCAATCGCACCGCCTCGGCACGCACCTCGGGTGAAAGTCTGTAGGTTGAAAGCTGCTCGTTAGTCTTGTCCAGATCCTCCTCCGTGCTGCCCAGCATGGTCAGAATGCGCTCGGTATCGTGCGTACCGATCAAATTCATCAGCGCGTGGCATACCTCTTCGGGATAGGAGGAATACAGCTCGGT
>JAGBXH010000315.1 GCA_017629395.1 Clostridia bacterium
AGCGTGAATGCATACTAAAGAAGAAAATGACGTGAACTTTCACGCTATCTCTCCTTTCTTAAAATTCACTCACAACAGCCCTGTCGCAGCTTCCCTTGATGCGGCAGAAGCGGCAAGCATCGGCGTCGGGGCGTTTTTCAATAATGCCGCCATACATCTGCGCGGCAATGTCTCGTACGGTCGCCTGCACGGTCTTGTTGATCTCGTCAAACTCCTCCTTGGTGCAGTACAGCGTGCCGGCTTTTTTCTTGCCGGGGTCTGCCGCGGGATCAATTGCCTCGGGCACACCGTCCTCGGCAAGGATCAAGCCGCTCTGAAAGGGTTTGGGCGCACCGTTTTCCTCGGATGCCGAGAAATAGAGTGCTGCCGAGGGCACAACGCTTTCGGGCTCACCGTACAGCTTTGCATTTTCGGGGGAGCAGATTGTAAAGAGGTAGAGCGGCAGCTGAATATCCTTGCCGCTGTAGGCGTCCTCTAATTTGAATTTGCTGCTGCCCGTTTTGTAGTCCACAATGCGCAAATAGGTCTTGCCCTCGTGCCGCCAAAGGTCAACGCGGTCCACCGTACCGCCAATGCAAACGGCGGGCAGGGGAGAATCCCCCACGGGCAGGATCATGGGCGAGGGCGCGCCCGGGTCGCGCTCACTGATGCGCTGCTCAAAGGCAACGGGCACGAAAAGTCCTTGCGAAAATTCGTTCATTAAGGTTTGGATCAGCGAGAGTGACAGCTCACGCAGCTTTAAAAAGTGGTGCATGAGCGATGCGGGCACGTCCTGTGTCCTGCAATGGCAAACGGCGCTGATGTAGAGTGCGATGATGCTGTCGGCAAGCTTTTCGGCTTCCGCCTCCTCCAAGGGGTGCACCTTGCCGTCCTCGCCCATGCAAGCCTTGATATAATGCTCTAAGACGTAGTGAATAAACGAGCCTGCGTCCGAGTAGCGGACCGTGGCTGCGGCGCGCTCGCGCAAGGAAAGAACGTTTTCGGAGAAATAGCGATAGGGGCACTGGGCAAAGGTCTGGATCTTGGATTTGCTCAGATACAGCTTGTCGCCAAGCAACGCTCTTGCGGTCTCGGGAGAGATGCAGGGCAGGTGTACAATGCCCTCGTCGGGAGCGGATGCAACCGCGCTTGGCAAATGTACGCGCGTTTCCTTGCAGTCGGGGAAGAGATGCAGCACGCGCTGCCACGCAACAGAGGGGGTGACGTCCTTACCACCCGTATTTTTCTCGGAGCGTGAAAGGATCAGCCGCTCACTCGGCTTTGTCATGGCACGATATACGTAAAACAGCTCTGCAGACGAGCGGCTTTGCTTGCTTACGTGCATACCCAGCCCCATCTGCTCAAGTGTCAGCTTGTCCTGCTCGGAAAGCAGACCCGAGTCGGATACCGATGCGGGGAATTCGCCCTCGTTCAGTCCAAGCAAAATGGCGACCTTGACCTGATCTGTGCGCATGGTGGCGGCAGAGCCGATCATCACGCAATCCTGCATGGTGGGCACCGAGCCCATGTCACTTTTTGAGAGCATGACCGAGATCGCCTGCGCAAACTCTGCGGTGCTCAGCCGCTCGTTGGGCAAAAGGGTTGCCAGCGTGGCAAGCAGCTCGGTGATGTGGTCGTAAATTCTGATGGTGTCGCCCGCCTGACGTACGCGGTCAAGGTGCAGCTGCGTGGCTGCAAGATCGGCAAGACGGTCTGCTACCTGCAGCTCACCCAAGTACTCCCAAAGCGCGGCACACATATCGGGCACGTGCTCCGCAGCGCGCAGACGCGTTTCTAAGGCTTGCAGGGGCTGCATTAAAATTTCGCGCACACGGTTGGCAGCGGCTAAGATATCGGCTGCGCGAGGGGACATGACCTCGCTGTATCCGTCGGGGTTCATGGTCCACACCTCGGCAAAGAAACGGTTGCCCGAGATGTTCCAGGTTTCGCAATAGTCCTCAAATCTGTCCATGTCGGCGTTTTCCACACCGCAAAGGCCGGTATGAAGCAGCGTCATGACGTCGGCACGGCGATACCCCGTGCTGACGCAGCGCAAGGCACTCTGGATCAGCCTTGCTATGGGATAGGAGCAGAGCTCGGTGCGGCGCGAAAGGAAGTAGGGCACCCCGTACTGATCCATGGCGCGGTCGAGAATGCCTCGCCAGGATTCCACGTCGCGCACCGCGATCATGATCTGGCCGGGGACATAGCCCTTTTGTAAAAGCTCCAGCACGTGCAGCGCGGCAGTTTCTGCCTCTGCATAGGGAGATGCGCAAACGTACAGATCAATGGGCATGCGTGCACCCGTCTTGGGCTCGGATTTGGCGGAAAAATCCCACAGCTTGCGCTCCAGCGCAGTCAGCGCAGGTAAGGTCGTGCGAATGCTTTCGGTCAAGGTAATGCTTTCGGGTATCTGCCCCAACTCGCGGCACATGCGCGTAATGCGTGCGCGCGTGTTCGCCTGCTCCTCCATGTGGGGCGGTGTGCTTTGCGCATCGGGCAGGCAAAGGGATATGGTTACGCCGTCAGCCTGCGCCAGCATTTGCGATATGACGCGGTATTCGGGGGAGGTAAAGCTGGTAAAGGAATCGATATAGACCTGTGCCCCCGCAAAAAAGTCGTGACGCTCAAGGGTCTGGGCAAGACGGGTCAGGTCATCCGCGGGGTCACCGCCAAAGCCTTCGTCAAGACCGTTTTCAAAGCAAGCCCACACTAAGGCAATGTCGCGCATTTTTTTGTAGAGCGGAGAACTTTTGTCAAGCTTATCGCACGCGTGCTCCGCCTGCGCAGGAGTCAAGCCCGCTGAGCGCAGCTCGTCGGCAGCACCCAGCATCAAGGCGGGCAGGGCGGGATCGGAGGTATTGCGGTATTGCTCTAACATGCCCGAGAGCTCGCGCAAGGTCTTCCACATGTAAAGTGAGCGCGCGGCAGCGGAAACGGGCTCAGCAGCAATGCCGCCATAGATGCCAAAGACCTTTTTTGCAAGGCGGGAAAAGCTGAGGATTTCAAAGTGCAAGCCCGCACCCTCGGGCAGAGCGGAGAGCAAGCGACGCTCTGCGCTGTAGGCTTCCTGCTCGGGCACGATCAAAAGCGCGCGCTTACCCGCCGTGACATCGTCACGGATGCACTGCTCAATATATGCGGACTTGCCGCAGCCCGAAAGGCCGTAAACAAAGGTGGTCATATTTGCTCTTCCTCCTTGATCAGAATGTTTCTGCAAATGGTATCGCGTCCGCGCCACGCGTAGGCACGGCGCGCAAAGTCCTCGTCGGGCATGCCCTGCAGTAAGGCAAGATCGGGGGCGGTGATCAGATCCTCTGTAAAATAGGGAACAGTTGTATAAAGCGTGCCTGCACGCGCGGCTGCCTTATTATAGGGGCAGACCTCCTGGCAGGTGTCGCAGCCCCAGATCAAGGGATGCTCGCGCAATCTCTGCACCTGCAGCGCGTCAAGCTTGCCCTTCTTCTGCGTCAGCGCGGAAAGGCAAGCGTCGTGCGAAAGATCAACGGGGCAAGCGCGGCGGCAAGCACCGCAATCGGGGCAGTGCAGCACGGGCTGGGGGGCACAGTCGGTGGGCAGCGTGGTCACGATCTCGCCAAGAAATACGTAAGAGCCGTGCTCGCGCGTGAGCAAAAGCCCGTTTGAGCCCATGATGCCAAGCCCCGCCATGCAGGCGGCCTCCACCTCGGCTACGGGGGAGTGATCGGCAAAGCCTGCGAAGGTGTGATTCGGAAAATCGGCACGCAGGGCGGGCAAGACAGATGCAAACAGCGCGTCAAAATAGGCGTGGTAATCCTTTGCCACGGCATACATGGAAACCGTGCGACCATCGCAGGGCACGGCGTAAGGGACGGCAAGCATGATGACAGAGCCTTGGGAAATGCCCGCACGCTCTAAAAGATACGGACGCAAAACGCGGCAATTCGAGAGCGAGAGCGGTTGCCCCACTCTGATGCTTTGCGGAAAATATGTTGCAAAATCTGTCACGGTCGCGTCCTCCTTGTACTTATTATCTTCATTATATCAAAAAATGCGCAAAAAAACAAGCGGATACACCGCTTTTACTGAATATTTTTGTTTTATCGTGCGCCTATGTTGTTCACATGGTTACAATTCGTAGGGGAGGATATCATCCTCCCGCACGTAATGAGAAAGGAACGTGTTCAGATGTCCCGATCATAAACCCTTTTCGTGCGGGAGGATGAATTTGCTTGCAAATATTCCTCCCCTACATTCGTGTTGTCAAAAAGAACGGAAAAATTTTCGCAATGTAAAAAAAGAACATTGGTTTTTCACTATTTTTCGAAATTCAACGACTTTTTTTGATTTCTTCATATGACGGTCACAAAGGTTATATATAATGTATATAGCAAAATCTGCCTCATTACGACAAAGGGAGGTAAATATGTATCACATTTTAGTAGTAGACGACGAATCGCGCATTCGCGCCATTATCCGCAAGTACGCGGAGTTTGAAGGCCACCGCGTCACCGAGGCGACCGACGGCATGGATGCAGTGTATAAATGTCGCGAAAACGCCTACGACATGATCATCATGGACATCATGATGCCCGAGTTGGACGGCTTTTCTGCTTGCCGCGAGATCCGCAAGATCACCCAAACGCCCATCATCATGCTGTCTGCGCGCGGTGAGGAATACGATAAGATCAACGGCTTTGAGCTGGGCATTGACGACTACGTGGTTAAGCCCTTCTCCCCCAAGGAGCTGATGCTGCGCATTGAGGCAGTACTCAAGCGCGTGGGCAGAACTGCGGAGCAGGCGCAGCAAAGACCGCAAAATCAGATCGTGGAGTTGGACGGCGGCGGGCTGCGTGCCGATTTGACAGCGCGTATCGTATACATAGACGGTCAGCGTGTGGAAATGTCGCCCAAGGAATACGATTTGTTCTTTTATATGCTGGAAAACCGCAACATCGCGCTCTCGCGTGAAAAGCTGATCAGTGAGGTGTGGGGATACGATTTTTACGGCGATGCAAGAACGTTGGATACCCACATCAAGCTGTTGCGTAAGAGCCTTGGCAGATACAGCGCGTACATCGTAACGCTGCGCGGCATGGGCTATCGCTTTGAGGAGAACGAATGAGCAAGGGAGATAGAGAGGGACGCCCGTATCCCGGTGTAAGCGTTTCTGCCAAGCTGCTGTTTTATTTTCTGATCTTCATGATGCTGCTTTTGGTGGTGCTGTTCGTGTTTCAGGTCATGCTGCTCAACGTATTTTACCGCTACACCAAGATCAACGAAATGGAGCACGTGTTTGAAATGATCGAGGTCTCATTGGAGAACGGCAATCAAAAGCTGAGCAAAACGCTGATCGACCATGCGGACGAATACCGTATCTGCATACGCGTATTTACAAAAACGGATGCAGGACTTGTGCAGATCGCGGACGTGGACGCCGCGGAGAGCTGCTTTTTGCATCACATACACGTCAATACGGTCAATGAGCTGCATCAAAGGGCAGAGGAGAA
>JAGBXH010000316.1 GCA_017629395.1 Clostridia bacterium
CACCCGAGAGCGAATGCATTTTTGATGGATTTTGGTGAGATTTTGCGAAGCAAGATACCAATCTTGCGAGTAAAAGCACGCCGAAAGACGCATAAATGCATCGCCCTCGGGCAATTCGGTTCGATTCCCGTACGGCTACACGGGCAATTTGCAAGTCGCCCTGCGAAAAAGCGAAACGGGAAACCGCATGCGCGGTTTCCCGTAAAGCTCATATGTCCTTGTCAAGCACGTAGCCTGTGCCGCGTGCCAAGCAGATCAGCCTTCTGCCGCCGATCATGCGTGCCCTTTTATTGATGGCACATACGTGCACCGCAACGCTCGGAGCGTTTTCCTTTGCAACAAAAGCGTCCTTGTTCGTCAATGCGTGCAGGATCTCAAATTCAGCGGGGGTTAAGTGCAGGGGGTATCCGAGATACAGATAGTCCTTGCCGCACAGACAAAGTGCCGGCATCAATTCTTCTTTTTGCCGACCATCAGTGCACCGAGGCAAATGATTGCCGTGAGCACTGCGCTGCCTGCAATTGCCTTACAGCCGCCCTTTACCTCGGGCTCGGTCTCTGCTTCAGACTCGGGCTCGGTCTGGGCATCGGTTTCGGGTACGGGTTCGCTTTCGGTCTCGGTCTCGGTCTGGGCGTGATCGGGCACGTACTTGTCCTCACCCGCAGCCTTTTCCTCAATGGTGATAACGGACTCTGCAAGCAGGTCGTTGGTCACACCGGGAATGTAGTTCTGGTAAACGTAATTCAGTCTGCCCAAGGGCGCCATATCACCGTCGATATAGAAATCAGCCATTTCGTCAAGCAAAGTATCGGAATCCGCCCACTTGAACTGCATGCAGATCTGATTGTAGTAGGTCACGCCGATCATTTCCATGGGTACTGCAATCATCATCTGATTGCCCTTGACGCGGTAAGAGACCGTGCCGCAATCGGTAAAGCCGTACTTGCCGTCCGTACCCGTGTACTTTGCCACGGAGGTGGTGAAATCTTCGCTTGCATTGTAATTGATGATGTAATCATAGCCGTACCAGCCGGTCTTAACGTCGCCGTCCACATCCAGGAACAGCTGCATCCAGGAGGTGTTTGCCACGGGCTTGGTGATATCATCCGCGGTCTGCGCGTAGAAATACAGATACGTGGTATCCTGCGTAACCTTAGCGGAAACGATATCGTTTCTGCCGGTGGTGTTGGTCATAGTCTGCTTGCCGAACGCCATACCGTTACGGTCAACCGTATCGCCCTCTACGTCATAGTAGGTCACGGCAACCTTATCCCACTGTGCAAAGTCACCCGTGACGTTGATGGGATTGCGTGCATCCTGCACCACGGTGGGAACAGCACCCTTGAGTGCCTGCACGTTGTAGATCAGCTGCATGTAATAGTTATCGAAATAGTAATCGGTAATGGTCATTTCCACGTCGCGGCTGAACTCCAGCGAGGAGGTATCCACGAAGCAGATCGTGCCGTCGTTGGTGGGCTGACGCTGTGCGACCCATTCGTTCCAACCCGTCACAAGCACGTACTTGACGTCCTTGGAGAGTGCTCTGTCAAACTGATACTGGAAGTTGATACCCAGCTTGTAGGAATCTGCGGTCAGCAGATCGTAGCTACCGTTGTAGGAACGGCCGCGGTTGGTGCGGTCACCGTAGAAGGCGGAGTCGCTGAACTGCACCGTGCCTGCATGCTGAGCCATGGATACGCTGATGGACTCTCTTTCCTTGTCCTTGTTCTTGAACAGTCTTTGCGGCCATTGGAAGTCCATCCAGGGCCAGGAGTTCTGCTTGGTTGCCTCGTTGGGCCACTGGGGCAGACGGATGGAGAAGAAGCCGTTGATGTTGTCAGATTCCTCTGCAATGATCAGGGGCTTGCCGTCCACGTACAGCCAGGTGTCGGGATACTG
>JAGBXH010000317.1 GCA_017629395.1 Clostridia bacterium
ACGCTTGCTTTACGGGTAAGAGTATGGAAGAGATCGAGGCAGAGTTTGCCGGCAAGGGATATGGCGACTTCAAGCTGGCTGTGGGCGAGGTTTGCGCTGACGCGCTCGCACCCGTGCAGCAGAGATTTGCACAGCTCATGGCAGACAAGGGCGCGCTTGAGGCGCAGATGAAGAAGGGCGCGGAGGAAGCCTCCTACATCGCCCGCCGTACCGTTTCCAAGGTAGAAAAGAAGCTGGGCTTTGTACAGCTGAGATAAGATAATAATGTGAACAGGGCTGCTTATGAGGCAGCCCTGTTTGTACAGATACAATATTTAGTTGCTCCTCCTTGCCTACAGCAACTAATTTTTTATCTATGAAAATAAGGGCTATGTCTTTGGACACAGCCCTTATTTTTAATTCACCAAATCCTCCATCTCCTCGATACGGGGAGCGGCGGAGGTGGCGGTGATGTTGTTCAGGAAAATGACGTCGCGTGCGCCCTTTTCGGTCACAAACTGCGTCAGATCTCCGTCAAAATAGCGGTAGTCGATGACGTACACGTACTGGTAATGGTCAACCAGGAAGGGGGCAAAGCAGTTGCCGAAGGACTCCTTGACAAGCACCACGGCAGAGCCGTCAGTGATATTCGGGTTTTCAATGCTGCAATAGTAGCTTTGCTTGGTGCCCAAGGGGTTATCGCTGGTCAAAAAGCAATTGTACTTGGAGGCAGCTGCGGCGTACATGGTGTCGGTGTCCTTGCGCACCACGCCGCCCGTGAACTTGTTGCGCTCTCCGTCTGCGGTATAAACGTAGAGGTTGTTGGTGCCGCGGGGGATGAATGCCTCAACGGTATCGGGATTCTTTTGCAGGGCAGGGGCTTTGGTGTGCGAGTACAGCGTGCCAAGGAAGCCGCCAAACTCCATTTTTTCGTAATAGTCCAGCGGATGTGCAGTCAAGCCTGCGCTTTGCGCGTAGGCGGTGTAGGCGTAGTATGCGCCGCGTGCCGTCCAGTGGTGGTCGGTGCGGAAGTAGAGGTATTCGTCCTTGTGTGCGCCAAGCGCACCGTAGGCGTCTACCTTACGTGCGTTTTGGTGCGTGATCGCACCGTAAATGCTGTCAATGGCTGCCTTGGGATCGGTTGCGTCGGTCTTTTTGAGCACCTTGTCGTTATAGGCGTAAGCCAGCGGTACGACCACGGTGTACACCTTTGCCTTGCCGTCCAGCTTTTGCGCTGCGGAGTTGATCAGGGCTGCGTAGCGTGCGGAGTATTCCTTGCTTTGATAGTACATCTCGTAAGCCGTATCTCCCGTGATGTAATAGCCCGCAATGGTTTCCACCTTGACGTCCTCACCGCCCTGACTGCCCTGGTTACCCTGGCTGCCCTGATTGCCTTGGTTGCCTTGGTTGCCGCCCAGATTGGCAGCACCGCTCTGGAATTGCTCTGAGCCAAATCCCTTGAGCGAGGAAATGGTGTCGTTGAGTGAGATCAGCCCTTCACGGAAGGGGAAGGTGTCGGCGAACCAGGTGCTGATCTGCTCGGTGTACTTGCCCGAGAGAAAGGCATCTGTTGTAAAGGTGGGGAACTTGGTCAGC
>JAGBXH010000318.1 GCA_017629395.1 Clostridia bacterium
AAGCTGACGAAACAAGATTGCATCGAGCTGCTCGTGTGCAAGCACACCGCGCTTGGCGGCGCACGCTACCCCAAGCGTGACGATTTTTCCGAGCGCGAGGTGGTTGCCATCAAGGCGCATCTCGGACCTTGGCCGCGCGCTTTGGAGGCGGCAGGCATCAAGCCCGTACGCGATGACGGTCGTGCCGAGAAAAACAAGCAAAAACACATCAGATCCAAAAGATTACGTACCGAGGCAAAGCTGGCAAAACGCGCATCTGCACGGGATGAGGTGTCCGCGCAGATGAAAAAATTACATGAAAAAAAGGAGAATTCCCCATGAAAAGAACCCTGACTCTCATCACCACGCTTTGTCTGCTTCTCTCCCTGCTCGCCTTCGGTGCATCGGCGCAGAAAAATCACACCATTGTCACGGTCACCATTGCAGTCAAGGGCGAATTGGTCGCCACGCAGGTCTCCGTTCCCGTCGAAGATATCGATGGTGACGGCGTATTCACCATCAACGACGCCCTGCACTGTGCGCACGAACAGGTTTACGAGGGCGGCGCGGATGCAGGCTACGGCTCCTACACAAGCGAATACGGTCTTAGCATGAGCAAGCTTTGGGGCGACGAATCGGGCGCTTACGGCTACTATCTGAACAATGCCTCCTGCATGAGCCTTGCAGACCCTGTCAAGAACGGTGATTACGTCACCGCTTTCGTTTACGCAAGCAGCGACTGGAGTGACGTGTACACGTATTTTGACGTATCCGCAAAGACGGTGGAGCTTGGTCAAGAGATCACGCTGACGCTCATGGCTGCAGGTTATGACGAGAGCTGGAATCCCATCACCTACCCCGTGGAGGGTGCTACCGTGACCTTTGCAGGCAACAAAACCGGCTTTGTTACAGACGCCGAGGGCAAGGTAACGATCTGCCCCGACACCACCGGCTTGCACGTTTACAGCGCAACGCACGAAAGCATGACCCTGGTCCCCCCCGTATGCAGCATCAACGTGGTCAAGGCTGAGGCAGAAGCTCCCGAAGAGGAAACGGGATGCAAGGCAATCGTGGGCGCAAGCCTGCTCGCGCTTCTGCCCCTTGCATACCTCTGCATGAAGAAGAGGGAGAACTAAATACCTATGAAACGTAAGCTTTTGGCACTTTTTTGCTGTCTTTTGTGCCTGCTTTTCTGCTTCGGTACGCTGACGGCGAGTGCCGAAAGCCCCGACACCGCGCGTGCACAAAAAATCGCAGACGATCTCCTTACCTTTGCGCAAGAGGGCGCGGACACACAGGCATGGATCGACTCCACGCTCTCCTCGCAAGCAGGCGTGGGCGCGGACTGGTATATTCTGTGCCTTGCGCAAAGCGGTGACTATGATTTTACCGCCTACGAGCGATCTCTGCTCTCCTATCTTGACAAAAACACCGTGCCCTCCGCCACTACCAAGCAGAAATACGCGCTGATCCTTGCCGCCATCGGCTCAACTGACGCCTATATTTTGCAAACGGTCGAGAGCACCGTCGGCAAGCTCGGCATCATGAGCTACGCCTACGGGCTGCATCTTGCCCGCAATGGCTACACCGCAGCATTCTCCCAAGATCAAATCATAGACGAGATGCTCGCCCTGCAAAAGGATGACGGCGGCTGGGCGGTCAACGGCTCTGCTTCCGACGCAGACGTGACCGCCATGGTGCTGCAAGCCCTTGCGCCCTATCGCGAGGAAAAAGAGGTCAGCGACGCGATCGATCGCGCCCTTTCCCTGCTCTCCGAGCGGCAGACCGAGCAGGGCGGATTTCTCAGCTACGGCATAGAAAACCCCGAAAGTGCCGCACAGGTCATCATCGCACTGTGCGCGCTGGGCATTGACCCCTGCACCGACGCGAGATTTATCAAAAACAACTGCTCCCCAATGGATTCGATGGAGAGCTTTGCCCTTCCCGACGGAGGCTACGCCCACATAAAGGATGGCACTTACAGCGCAGCCGCGACCGCGCAGGTGCTCTGTGCCGCAACCGCCTACCTGCGCTTTGCGCAAGGGCTGCCACCGCTCTACGAGCTTGACCACGCACGCCCCGACAAGGCAGAAACTGCACCTGTAACCAAGCCCGAAGCAGACTCCCAGACGCAGCCCGAGCAGCCGCAAAGCAGCCTTTCTTATAAGCCCTTTGCCTGCGCAGCGGTACTTGTATTGGGTGCTGCAGGCTGCACTATGCTGATCATCTGCAAAAAAAGGCACTATAAAAACTTCATCGCACTCGGAATTGCAACCGCCTTGCTTCTGTCGGCCGTTATGCTGATCGATATCCGCACGCCCGAGGATTATTACGGTGGCGAGGATACCGCCAAGCAAAACCCGATCGGCACCGTGACGCTGACCATTCGCTGCGATGCCGTACCCGACTTAGGCAAAAATGATCACCTGCCAAGCGACGGCATCATGCTCGCCACCGAATCCTACGAGATTGAAGCAGGAGAGACCGTTTACGACATTTTACTTGAGGCAGCGCGCAAGCACACCCTGCACCTTGACGCCACGGGCGTGGGGGACGCTATGTACGTACGCGGTATCGGGCATTTGTACGAAATGGAGCACGGTGACCTTTCCGGTTGGAATTACAAGGTAAACGGCAGCATTCCTTCCATGGGATGTGCCGCCTACACCCTCTCGGGCGGCGACGAGATCGTCTGGGAATACACCTTAACGGTGGGAAAATAGTATCAAAAAAACACACGAAAGGAGAACGTGGCATGCACGCTTTGGACAGACTCAATCCCTTTACAATCACCGCATACTTTTTAGCCGTGGCAGGCATTGCCATGTTCTGCGCGCATCCCGTATTGCTCTCCATGACGCTTGCGGGGACTGTCACGCTGTGCATTATGCGCCGTGACGTCAAGGGCGCGCGCACGCACCTGCTTTTCTGGGGGCTGTTTGCATTGACGGTGCTGATCAATCCCATCTTCTCGCGCCACGGGGCGACGGTGCTCCTCGTCATCGGAAACAAGCCCATCTCGCAAGAGGCGATCCTCTGGGGGCTGACCTCCGCTGCCGCCGTGCTCTCGACTCTTTATCTGTTCGCATCCTTCTGTGCAATCATGACAAGCGATAAGCTCCTTTATCTGTTCGGCGCACTCTCCCCACGCCTCTCCCTCATATTTTCCATGGCTTTACGCTATATTTCGTTGTTTTATAAACAATGGGTTAATATAAAACAAGCGCAGACGGCGCTGGGGCTTTATAAGGAGGATAACGCCATTGACCGCGTGCGAGGCTCGCTGCGCATCTTTTGGGTGCTGCTCGGCTGGGCGCTTGAAAACGGCATTGTAAGCGCAGGCAGCATGACAGCACGCGGGTACGGCACGGGCAAGCGCACGCACTACGCCGCCTTTACCTTTACGAAAATGGACGCGATCTACCTTACGCTGACGCTCTCACTTTTTTGCGGCACGCTCGTGCCCATGATCCTGGGGGCTCTTGATTTTACCTTTTACCCCACGGCGGTGCAGACACATACAAGCGTCTCCATCGTAGGATATCTCTCTTTCGGCGCGCTGCTTGCGCTGCCCATCCTGACAGAAACGGAGGACGCGATCAAATGGAAATACTTACGCTCAAAAATCTGAGCTTTACCTATCCCGAGCAGGCGCATCGCGTGCTCGACGATCTGACCCTTTCGCTCAGCGAGGGAGAATTTTGCGTGCTTGCAGGCGGCACGGGCGGCGGAAAATCCACGCTTTTGCGCTTGTGCAAGCCCTCCCTTGCTCCCCACGGCGCGCTTACGGGAGAAATTCTCTATAAGGGCACGCCGCTTGGTGCGCTGTCTGCACGCGAGGGTGCGGCACGCATCGGATTTGTCTGCCAGATGCCCGAGCAGCAGATCGTGTGCGACAAGGTTTGGCACGAGCTTGCGTTCGGGCCGGAGAGTCTGGGGCTGCCCCAAAACGAGATCGCACGCCGCGTAGCCGAAATGGCAAGCTACTTTGGCATTGAGCCGTGGTTTGATCTGCCGGTCAGCACGCTTTCCGGGGGACAAAAGCAGCTTTTGAACCTCGCCTCCGTGATGGTCATGCGCCCCGATCTGCTGATCTTAGACGAGCCCACCTCTCAGCTTGACCCCATTGCGGCTGCAGAATTTTTGCACACGCTGCGCAAGCTCAACCGCGACTTTTCGCTTACCGTGCTGATCGCCGAGCACCGCTTAGAGGAGCTTGTGCCTATGTGTGACAGGCTGATCGTGCTGCACAAGGGCAGGCTGCTCGGTGCAGACGCGCCACGGGCTCTTGCACCTATGCTTGAGCAGCACCCCGATCTGCTTGCCTCCATGCCCACGGCGTTGCGCGTAGGCTGTGCGTTGGGGGATCGCAGCTATCCGCTCTCGATCAGACAAGGACGCAATATGATTGCCTTGCGCGCGCCCGCCAACGCGCACGCGCTGCCCGATACCGCTCCTGTCATGGATCGACCTCCCGTCTTGGAAATGAAAAACGTACGGTTTCGTTACGACCGCGCGGGAGAAGACGTGCTGCGCGATCTTTCGCTGACGCTGCACGAGGGCGAGGTGCTTTGCGTGCTGGGCGGCAACGGCTCGGGAAAATCCACTATGCTCAAGGCAGCTGCAGGGCTGTGCAAGCCCTATGCGGGCAAGATCTCAGTGCTTGGCAAGCCTTTGCGCAGCTACGGGGGCGGCGCGCTTTACCGCGAGTGCCTCTCTCTGCTGCCGCAGGACGTGCAGACGCTGTTTCTTTGCAACACGGTGCGCGAGGAGCTTGCCGACGCGAAGATCGAGCTAGACGCGCAGGCGGTTGACCTCTCGCACCTGCAAGACATCCACCCTTACGACCTTTCCGGCGGTGAGCAGCAGCTTCTTGCCCTTGCCAAGGTGCTCGCAACAAAGCCCAGGGTCCTGCTGATGGACGAGCCGACCAAGGGGTTGGATGCCGAGAAAAAGG
>JAGBXH010000319.1 GCA_017629395.1 Clostridia bacterium
AATTGCCACCGTGTGCACCCCGGGGCTGGACGGCATCCAAGCATACGACCCCGAGGACATTACTATATTCGGCATGGGAGGCGAGCTGATCGCCTCGATCATTGACGCAGCCCCCTGGACGCGCGACGCGCGCATCCGCCTTGTGCTGCAGCCTATGTCGCATGCCGAGATTTTGCGCGCTTATTTGCTGCAAAACGGATTTTGTATTCTTGATCAGACGCTGGTCAAGGAGGACAAGGTCTATCAGATCATTTGTGCCGAGTATGACGGTGTCGCGCGAAGCGAGGACGACATGGCGCTGTGGTTTGGTAGTCATAACATTGAAAGAATGCACCCGCATCTTGGCGAGCTGCTGGAAAATAAACGCCGTCTTTTGCAAACGGGCGCGGACGGCAAAAAAATGGGCGGCAAGGACGCCTCGTTTGAGCTGTCTATGCTTGCGCAGATCGATGCGCTGTACGCCCGCATCAAGGAAAAAGGAGAATGAATATGACCGTAAGGGAATTTTATCGTGCCCTTTGCGCGATCATTCCGCGCGAGCTGGGCTGTGATTGGGACGTGGACGGGCTCAACGTCTGCCCCGACCCCGACAGAGAAGTCAAAAGGGTGCTGGTTGCGTTGGATGCCACCACCGAGGTGGTAGACAAGGCGGTAGCCGAGGGCTATGACGTCATTTTTACGCACCACCCCATGCTGTTTGGTGGGCTGAAAAACGTGCTTGCTGACGATTACGACGGTGCAAAGGTGATCAAGCTGTGCAAGAGCGGCGTGAGTGCCATCTCCTTCCATACGCGCATTGACGCTGCCGAGGGGGGCGTGAACGATAAGCTGGCTTTGCTTGTGGGGCTTGAAAACGTAGAGGTTGTGGGCGACGAGCGCATTATGCGCGTGGGTACGCTGGCACAGCCTATGAGCGCAGGTGAGTTTGCTGCGCGCGTCAAGGACGTGCTGGGTGCGCCTGCCGTGCTGTGCGCGGATGCAGGAAAGAAGGTGCATCGCGTTGCCGTGGTTGGCGGCAGCGGCAAGAGCGAGGTTGCGTTGGCGATCGCGTCCGGCGCGGATACCTTCTTAACGGGCGAGCTGAAGTATTCCCAATACTGTGACACGGACAAGCTGAATTTGCTGGTCGCAGGGCATTTTTATACCGAGCGGCATATTTGCCCTCGCCTTTGCGCGTTGGCAGTAAAGGTGGCACCCGATGTAAGGGCAGACACCTATAACAGCTGCAAGGTTACTATTATTTAAGGAGATTGATCATGACATACGTAGTATCCGATTTACATGGTAATTACGATAAATTCAAGGCTTTGATCGAAAAGATCGGTCTGAAAGAAACCGATATTCTGTACGTGCTTGGCGACATTGTGGACTATGGTGAGCAGTCTATGGAGCTGATCGGTGACCTTTCCGTGCGCTATAACGTCTACGCGATTGCGGGCGAGCACGATTTTCTTGCGCTGCGCATGCTTTCGGGCTTTGAAAAGATGCTGTCGGGCGAGGCAACTCCCGATGCGGACTTTATTGCGGATATGCAGGAGTGGGTCAAGAATGGTGGTCAAAGCACCTTGGACGGTTTCCGCGCTCTGGACAGCGAGATGCGCGAGGGCGTGATCGATTATTTGTCCGATCTGGCTCTTTACGAGCAGGTGCGTGCGGACGGCGAGGACTATATCCTCGTGCACGCAGGCATTGCAAATTACAAGCCCGGCATGAAGCTTGACGATTGCGAGCCCGAGACCTTTATGAGCGAGCCCTTGGATCTTTCCAAGCGTCTGTTCAAGAACAAGACCGTGGTGGTCGGCCACGTGCCCATGACCGAGGAAAACGGCGGCAGCGGCAAGATCTATTTTGGAAACGGTGCGGTCAACGTCAATTGCGGCGTCAAGGACGGCGGCTTGCTCGGCTGTCTGCGCCTTGAAGATATGAAGGAATTTTACGTCTGATGGACAAAAAAGAGAGAGTTTTGCTCCCCAAGGGGAGCGAATATACGGTGGAGATCACCGAGATCAATAACCTTGGCTGCGGCGTTGGACACGTGCAGGGCAAGGTTCTGTTCGTGCGCGGCGCTGTGACGGGTGACGTAGTGCGCGTGGGCATCATCAAGGATACCGCTACCTATGCCGTGGGCAGAGTGGTGCGCATCGAAAAGGCATCGGATATCCGCGCTTTGGAAACGTTTTGCCAAGCACCCGACGCGTGCGGCGGCTGCGTGTACCGCTACGTGACCTATGCGCACGAGCTGGAGAGCAAGCGCGCCTACGTGCAGAATGCCTTTCGCAAGGTGGGGCTGGACGACGTGGTGGTCAAGGACGTGCGCACGACAGGCGTGACGTGCGGCTACCGTAATAAGGGGCAGTACCCCGTCAAGCAGGGCAAGAGCGGTATGGAGGCAGGCTTTTTCGCGTCCAAAACGCACAATTTGGTCAAGGCGGATAAGTGCGCCCTGCAGCCTGCAATCTTTGGCGAGATCGTGGCATTCGTGTGCGCGTTTTGCGATGCAAAGGGCATCAAGGCTTATGACGAAAGTACGGGCAAGGGGCTTTTGCGCCACATTTATCTGCGCGAGAGCAAGGACTCGGCACAGATCATGCTGTGCTTGGTGCTCAACGGCAAGGGCATGCCCGCAGAGCGCGAATTTGCTGCCAAAGTAACAGCACAATTTCCGCAGATCGTGGGCGTGGTGCTCAATTTCAATGAGAAAAATACCAACGTCGTGCTGGGTAAGGAATACCGCACGGTGTGGGGAAAGTCTTATATCGAGGACGAGCTTTGCGGCTTGACCTTTAAGATCTCGCCCGGCTCGTTCTATCAGGTCAACCGAGAGGGCGCGGAGCTGCTGTACGGCTTGGCGCGCCAAAAGGCAAATCTGAGCGGCGGCGAGGTGCTGATCGACCTGTATTGCGGCACGGGCACCATTGGGCTTAGCATGGCAAAGGACGCAAAGGCGTTGGTGGGTATCGAGATCGTGCCCGAGGCGGTGGAGTGCGCACGCGAGAATGCCGCGCGCAACGGCATTGGCAATGCATCGTTTATTTGCGACGACGCAGGCGACGCGCAGGTCATTCTGTCGGCTTGCGGCGGCACGCGCCCTGACGTGGCAGTCATTGACCCGCCAAGGAAGGGAAGCACGGAAGGCTTGGTCAAGTGCTTTGCAGAGCTGGGCATCCCGCGCGTGGTGTACGTTTCCTGCGATCCCGATACGTTAGCCCGCGACTGTAAATGGTTTAGAGAAAATGGTTATGAAATTGGCGAGGTTACGCCTGTTGATATGTTCCCGAGAACGGGGCACGTAGAATCTGTCGTTTGTCTGACGAAAATGTAATTGCAGGGCGGGGGCTTGCTCCCGCAGAAAAAGTGTACATATATTCGCGGCAGGAGCAAGCCCCTGTCCTACGGTCCGTGTGGGAAAATATTCTTTGGAAAGGAACTGCA
>JAGBXH010000042.1 GCA_017629395.1 Clostridia bacterium
CATTGAGTACATATAGTTGACGTCAATGATGTTGCCCGCCGCGTCGACAATATTGTTATTCTTGCAGTACTCGTTGATCGCCAGATTGGTAAGGTGAACGGCGGTGTAGACTGCCGCGGAGATGCCAACGGTGGAGAAGGTGCATTTTGCGTCAAGCTTGCAAAGTCCAAGCTTGAAAAGCAGGATCGGTATGCTCGCTTCAAAAACGTGAGGGAAGTAATAGAAGCAGAAAATGTGCCCGCCGATCTCTGCGTGTGCTATAGAATGGTTGAGTATCAGCGCCATGGCAGCGCCGAGCGACCAAAGAAGGGTCAGATTTCCAATCACCTTGTTGCGCGTGAATACCGCAAAGGCAGTATTATCGCGTTGAAGGAGCAAAGGTGGAGCGGGAGATACTCAAGTGCTGACTCGAGTGGAAAGAGATTATATATTATCGCGGCGATCCCCCAGAATGACAGAATCCCGAGAACGGTCACTTGCACTTTCTGCGAGCATTTTTTGAGTATGAAATAAAGCGCGACATTCAAAACTACGGCAAAAACGAGCGTGGCAATATGCGCGACACCAAATGTTCCCCAAGCCATGCTTTGTCCCTCCTCGTTGTGATCTGATATAAATATCATATCATAAATAACGGAAAAGTCAACTACTTTGCGTGAAAATTAATAATTAGATAAGGAAAAGGGAAGATAGTGGGCAAAATCAAATAAAAAAGACCGCCGAAGCGGTCTTTTTATATTGTGGCTGAATTAGCCAAGCTTAGCCTGGTTGATCTTAACGCCGGGGCCCATCGTGGATGCGATTACGCAGCTCTTGATGTACTGACCCTTAGCAGCAGCGGGCTTAGCCTTGATAACTGCGCCAACGAGAGCGTCAAAGTTCTCCTGGAGCTTCTGCTCGCCGAAGGAAACCTTGCCGAGAGGGCAGTGGATGATGTTGGTCTTGTCAAGACGGTACTCGATCTTACCTGCCTTAGCCTCGTTAACTGCACGAGCAACATCGGGGGTAACGGTACCGTTCTTGGGGGAAGGCATAAGTCCCTTAGGACCGAGAACCTTACCGAGACGGCCGATAACGCCCATCATGTCGGGAGATGCGATTACAACGTCGAAGTCGAACCAGTTTTCCTTGGTGATCTTCTCAACGAACTCTGCGCCGCCAACGTAATCTGCGCCTGCTGCGGTAGCAGCCTCGATCTTAGCGGGATCCTTTACGAATACGAGAGTCTTAACGGTCTTACCGGTACCGTTGGGGAGAACAACTGCACCACGAACCTGCTGGTCTGCGTGACGGGAGTCAACGCCCAGACGGATGTGGATTTCAACAGTCTCATCAAACTTTGCCTTTGCGGTCTGGCAAACGAGAGCCATAGCCTCAGAGGGATCGTAAGCCTTCGAACGGTCGATGAGCTTAGCACTATCTGTATACTTCTTACCCATTTTAGCCATTTTAACTTACCTCCTCTTAGTCTTCTACGGTGATACCCATGGAACGTGCGGTTCCTGCGATCATGCTCATTGCAGCCTCGATGGAAGCAGCGTTGAGGTCGGGCATCTTGGTCTCTGCGATCTTTCTTACCTGATCCTTGGTAAGATGAGCAACCTTGGTCTTGTTGGGCTTTGCGGAGCCGCTCTCAATGCCTGCAGCCTTGAGAATAAGAACAGGTGCGGGGGGAGTCTTGGTGATAAAGGTGAAGGAACGGTCTGCATATACAGTAATAACTACAGGGATGATGAGACCGATGTCGTTCTTGGTTCTTTCGTTAAATTCCTTAGTGAATACCGGAATTGCAACACCGTACTGACCGAGTGCGGGACCTACGGGGGGCTGAGGAGTTGCTTTACCGGCGGGCAGCTGAAGCTTGATATAGCCCAATACTTTCTTTCCCATAAATAAATACCTCCATGTGGTTTTTGGCGGAAGAATTCAGAAAATTTTTCTTCCTCCCACTAATTTTAAACCGGAATTACGTTTGCGGCGTCAAACTCTACCGGCATATCACGGCGACCTCTCTTAACGAGGACGGTGATCTTCTTGGTTTCATCCGAAATGGACTGTACGGTGCCTGTGTAGCCATCGAACAGACCACCCTTGATGGTGACCTCGTCTCCAACGCCGACTGCGAGACGGGGAGCCTTCTTTTCTTCGATATTGAGGTCTTCAACCTCTTTATCGGAAAGGGGTGTGGGTTTTGATCCGGG
>JAGBXH010000320.1 GCA_017629395.1 Clostridia bacterium
GCGCATCGCTGGTCGTTGTCGGTACCGTAGAGCTGACTCCCGAAATGAAGCAGCCCTTTGAGATCAAGGCAATTTCCGTTGAGGTAGAGGGCACCTCTACTCCCGATTACCCCCTGCAGAAGAAGCGCCATACGGTCGAGTATCTGCGCGAGCAGGCATATCTGCGTCCCAGAACCAACCTGTTCTCCGCAGTATTCCGTGTACGCAGCGAGGTTGCTTATGCAATCCACACCTTCTTCCACGAGCGCGGATTCGTATACGTACACACCCCTCTGATCACCGCATCCGACTGCGAGGGCGCAGGCGAGATGTTCCGCGTGACCACCATGGATATGGAGAATCCTCCCAAGACCGAGGACGGCAAGATCGATTACTCGCAGGACTTCTTTGGCAAGTCCGCTAACCTGACCGTTTCGGGTCAGCTGGAGGGCGAGACCTACGCTATGGCGTTTGGTAACATCTATACCTTTGGTCCTACCTTCCGTGCTGAGAACTCCAACACCGCGCGCCACGCAGCAGAGTTCTGGATGATCGAGCCTGAGATCGCATTTGCCGATCTGAACGACAACATGCAGCTGGCATGGGATATGATCCAGTATATCATCAAGCACGTGCTGAAAAACTGCGAGCGCGAGCTCAACTTCTTCAACAGCTTTGTTGACAAGACCCTGCTTGAAAGACTCAACACGCTTGCAAAGAGCGAATATAAGAAGGTGACCTATACCGAGGCAGTTGAGCTGCTGTCCAAGTCCGGCGCCGACTTCAAGTATCCCGTATCCTGGGGCTGCGATCTGCAGACCGAGCACGAGAGATACCTGACCGAGCAGGTGTACGGCTGTCCCGTATTCGTCATTGACTATCCCAAGGAGATCAAGTCCTTCTATATGAGACTCAACGACGACGGCAAGACCGTTGCCGCTATGGACCTGCTGGTTCCTGGTGTCGGTGAGATCATCGGCGGTAGCCAGAGAGAAGAGAGACTGGACGTTCTGCTTGAAAGAATGGCAGAGTGCAACCTCAAGGAAGAGGACTACTGGTGGTACGTCAACCTGCGCAAGTACGGTGGCACCAAGCACGCAGGCTACGGTCTGGGCTTTGAGCGTATTATCATGTACTTGACCGGTGTTTCCAACATCCGTGACGTCATTCCTTATCCCAGAACGGTTGGCAACGCAGAATATTAATGCATTTTCCAAAGCGGGCGAAAAATTCGCCCGCTTTTTCTCAAAAACATCATTTTTTTCTAAAACCATCGGACAGTTACGTCAAAATGATCGTCTTTATAGGTGAAGGACACTTTGAAGGAGTGAGAACATGAAACAAGAAACAGGCTATATGCTCAGCGATGAGGCAATCGTCGAGCTGTATTGGGCGCGGGATGAAGCCGCAATCAAGCATACGGACATCAAGTATCGCAGCTATCTGCTCAAAACAGCATATAATATCCTGCAGGATATGCAGGACAGCGAGGAATGCCTTAACGACACCTATTTAGACACTTGGAATGCCATTCCGCCCGAGAGACCGCGCGTGCTGCAAGCCTTTATCGGCAGAATAACCCGCAATTTAGCCATTGACCGTTACCGTGCCAAGCACCGCAAAAAAGCCGTTCCGCCGTGCTTTATCGCCTCTCTGGAGGACTTGCAGGGCTGGGCATTGGAGGACGATGACTATGCATCCAGCCAAGAGGCGCAAATGCTTGCAGACGTGATCAGCACGTGGCTGCGCACGCTGGACGAACGAAAGAGATACGTATTCTTTGCCCGTTATTACGATGCGCAAACCACGCAAGATATCGCGCAGGTGCTGGGCGTTGCACGATCCACGGTGAATGCGGATATTTCTTATATCAGAGCATCCTTGAAAAGCGCGCTTGAAAAGGAGGGCTATACGGTATGAAAAAAGTGTTATTTGTAGATGCCGTAGGCTTGATCGATACCGATCTGCTGGAGTCCTATGTGGCAATGGATCAAAGACTGCGCAGCTATCAGATAGCGAAAAAGCGTAAAAGCAAACGATACCTTGTCACTTTGCTGGCAGCCGCACTCGCCATGCTGCTGTGCGTGGCATTGCTTGTCACCTCACTGCCCCTGATCTACGTCTTCAATGCCGAAAAGATCAACACAGCCGTATCCGAGGGCGTGGAGAATATCCTGTTCCCGCTTGATAAGGAAACCGAAGACGGCGAGGATATCAACCCCGAGGAACTGCTGATCAATTGGGTCGAATGGAAATTTGCAGAGGAATTCTTCGGGGCACTGGGTGCAGGCACCAAGGATTCTGTGATCGACCAAATGCAGGCGATGCAAAGCGATGGTATAATGAGCGAGAGCATGCAAAGCCTTGGAGACTTCCTTGCCAAGCTGTATGAGTATTACCTGAAGCATAGGGATGAATCAGAACAAATACCGGCAGAGACAGAGGAAGAAAGCACCGAAGTCCCTGAAGAAACAACCGAGGATGAGACTCATGACAGCATTCCTTCGAGTGTTGTCACGGGTGCGGTTTCCTATGTCCGCGACCCGGAGCAAGATTATTGGGTAGTAGAAAGCATTGAAAATTCACGCGAATTGAATGCATTGAATGGTATTGCAAAAATTGCCGATACGATATATGACATGCCGGTAAAGGTCATTGGAAAGCAAGCTGCCTATAACAATGATCAGCTTAAGGTTGTCCATCTACCCGACACGATTGTAAGTATTGAAGAGTCGGCATTCAATAATTGTATCAATCTTGCAGAGATTACGCTTTCAAACAATCTTGAAAGTATTGGAGATATGGCGTTTGTTTATTGCGGAATTGAACTGATAGTCATACCCGATAGCGTGCAAAGTATTGGGCAGGGGGCATTTTCCTACAGCCGACTGCGCAGCGTTAACTTGCCAAACGGCATAACCGAGATCAGCCAAGGTTGCTTTAGCTGCTGCAGCAGCCTATCGGAGATCATCATTCCGGATACGTGTACACGTATTTCCAATGAAGCGTTTTACCTAAACGGTGCACTGCAAAGCATTGATCTGCCCGATCAACTCCGGGAGATTGGTACAATGGCGTTTGCAGGCAGTGCTCTGGAGTCTGTTGATCTTCCGCAAAGTGTTACGTCTATAGGGGAAGATGCATTTAATACCTGCCGTTCGTTGGTGAGCGTCACTCTTTCGGATGGCTTGGAAGCTATACCGGATCGCTGCTTTCACGGTTGTGAAAAGCTGCGTGATATAAAGCTGCCCGGGGCATGCACAACAATTGACATAGGGGCATTCAATGGATGCGAGTCTCTTGAAGGTATCGATCTGCCTGACAGTATTGTAGCCATAAAAGATTCTGCATTTGGTGGTTGTACGAGCTTGAATAACGTTGTGTTCCCCAAAAACCTGAAATCATTAGGTGGCTATGCATTTGCCGGGTGCATTTCCTTAGAAACCGTTATATTGCCGGAAGGTGTGGAAGATATTGGTGCATATGGATTTCAGTATTGCAGCGCTTTGAATGAATTGAGCTTGCCAAGCACACTGAAGGCCATTGGCATGGAAGCGTTTGTGATGTGCACGTCTTTAGCTTCGGTTGAGATTCCCGACGGCATCGAAGAGATGGGTGAGCGAGCGTTCGTGGATTGCTCAAGCTTGCAAAGTGCATACGTGCCTGCTTTTTTGCAAGAATATGAAGGACCGGCTGAGCTGTTCATGGGTTGTACCTCGCTTAAGGAAGTCACGTTTGGCGCCGGATTTGACGGATGGGATTTATGCACGGGTATGTTCACCAATACAGGACTTGTTGAGATCAGACTCCCTGATACAGTCGATATGATCGATAGCCGAGTATTCCAGAATTGTGCAAATCTGGAAACGGTATATTTGTCGAAAGCGATCACGCAGATCCACGGAAATGCCTTCAAGGGTTGCCCTGAACTGAAAGCCATATATTATCCGGGAAGTGTAGCGGATTTCCAAGCAACCGTCAAAGTGTTTGATTACAAAGAATTGATCGGTATCCCCATCATTTGTACCGACGGTGAATATGTGTTTGAATAAGATTTCCAAGCCCCGATGGATTTTTCCGTCGGGGCATCTTTTTTTGCCGTTTAGTTGACATTTGTGCGTATATTTGATATAATAAATAAAATGATCAATCAACAAGGAGCGCATATGGAAGAGCAGAAAAAGATACTGAAAAGATCCGATATAGTGCGCACCATAACCGAGCGCGCGACCGACAAATTTCAGATGATGATATTCGCGGCTTTTGGCGCGTGTGTGCCATTTTTGGTGATGCTGCTTGCGGCAAATTGGATATGGCGCGAGGTCAATCTTTTGCTTGGCTTTCTTTTTGGTATTATTCCGTGCGCCGCTATTCCCATTTTGCTCATTGGCGGCGTCAAGTTGATCTTTGACATGCATCAAAAGAAGCACAGCGTTACGCAGGGCGACGTTACCGTGATCATTGACACGCTGACCGAGGTGCGTAAGTGTACGGAAACCTATTACAGCCACAGCACACACACGTTAAAAGAAAGCGAATACGACGTGTTTGAATTTGCGCGAGGAAACACCTTTACCATGAAAGAGGGGCTGTGGACAGAGTCCGAGAAAAACCGCGCACGCGACAAGTTTGGCGTGGGGCAGTCTTTTATTTTAGTGATCTATCAGAAAAAGAGCTGGGAGCTGCAGATGATCTATCCCGAGGCTTTGTACGAATACGTGGATGATACGGAGGGATAACGTGCAAGAAGACAGAAGAGAAGTCATTACAAGGGAAATGCTGCTCAAAAAATTCAACCGTGGCGCGTATTTTTATTTCCCGATATACGGCGCGGCAGGTGTGGTCACCGTAATCGTGTTTGCGGTCTTTGCATCAAAATTTGCAGGGGAGCTTGCAAAGCAGCCCGCAGATCAAGCGGTGGGGTTTATGGCGTTTTGCGGCGTTGTCATGCTGGCGCTGGCAGCGGTATGCGCGTATCTGATATATAAAACGGTCATGCTGATCCGCGCGGTCAAAAACGAGGACGGCTCGCAGGTCGTTATCGAGCGCGCCAAGTTTTTAAGCTTCGTGGAGTTTGACCCGTGGCATTCTTTGCGGGATTACGGTTATGACGTCGTCACCTTTGAGGGCGGCAAGGAATATCGCATTTACCACGATAAGCGAAGCGGCTCGAGCTGCTCGTCAAGATTATCGGTCTGGCTGCAGCTTTCCGAGTACGGGGACACCTATATTATTGTGACAATGAAGAACGATCCGCAAACGGTCGTGGATTTGTACAGCGAAAAGTTCTTTA
>JAGBXH010000321.1 GCA_017629395.1 Clostridia bacterium
CAGGAAATACTCCATGACTGCGCCTGCAAGACACACGATGGTGGCAACCACGCCGCTGGCAAGGGCTGAGCCTATGGGCATGTGATTTTTCTCTCTGCGACGAGAGAACAGCGCGGGCATGTCGCCCCTGTCTGCTGCGTAAGCCGCGGTGGAGTTGACGCCCATGGACCAGGAGATCATGTTGCCGAACAGCGTCACAAGGAACAGAATTGCCGCAAGTGAGATAAACCAGCCGCCCGTGCGTCCCGTCATGGCGATCAGCGCGTCGATCAGACCCGAATCGGGGCTGATCTCGGACACGGGCACGGCAGCACCGATGCCGAATGCCGAGAACAGGTAGATTGCCGCGATAACGATACCGCCCAGGATAATGGAAACGGGGATCTGCCTGCGCGGATTCTGCATGCTGTCGGCATACGTGCACACCACCTCAAAGCCAAGGAAGTTGAAGATGATGACTGAGATATAGGACAGCGAATGCAGGTCAAACGAGGGAAGAAACGACGCAGGGGTTATAGGATTGACAAAGCCGTTGTTGATCACGTAATACACGCCAAGCCCGCCAAGTGCCAACGCAAGCAGTATCTTGATGGCGGCACTTGCGTTGAGAATACCTTTGCTGTCGCATACGGGATAGAGCGCGATCAGCGTCACCACCCAGATAAAGCCCAGCTGCAGGGCAAGCGAGGGCAGCGTGCCAAGCTCTATTCCCAGCGCCGTGCCGATCAGAGTGGGGCACATGACCGCCAAGGACGCCATCCAAAGCGGGAAGTTGACCCAGTAGTAAAAGGAGGCGCGCGCAGCCCAACGGGTGTTCGGGTAGGCTTTTTTGATCCAGTCGTAAAGTCCGCCGTCACCTGCGTATGCCGTTCCCAGCTCGCAGGAGATCAGCCCGTAGGGGAGTAGGAAGGCGATGATCATGAGCAGCCACCAGAAATACTGGCTGTTGCCGATGGACGCCACGGGGGCTGCCGCCTCTGCTACGAATACCACGCAAATGACCGACAGAATGACGTCGATCAAGCGAAATTTTTTAGCCGTCATAAAGCCACCGTATCATTTCTCGCAGAAAATGCGGCACATGGCAGCGTCAAGCGATTCCTTTGCGGCGGCAATTTGCAGCTCGGTGGGCTTGCGGCGGTTGTGGGTCAGATACACCAAGAGGCCGCGCATGGCGGTCAGGCGGTTTTCTGCCTGATCCCAACAAAGGGAAGCCTCGGAGTCAGCAACCTCGTCGGTCACGTCCTCACCGCGCGTGGCGGGCAGGCAATGCATGAACTTGCAGCCAAGGTTACCCAGCTGCATCAGCTCACGGTTGACCTGATAGTCGGCAAATACCTTGACTCGTTCTTCCTTGGGCATCTCGTTTTCGTACAGACCGTACCATACGTCGGTGTAGATAAAGTCCGCACCGCGCACGCAGTCGCGCTTGTCCGAGATCTCAAACGAGCCGCCCGACACCTCGCAGTTTTCCTGCATGATCTGTCTGTGCCCCTTGTTGAGCTGGTGCGTAGCGGGGCCGTATTGCACGAAATGCATGCCCAGCTTGGTGCAAATAAAGCCAAGAGAGGCGCACACCTGCGTCGCGTCGCCCACAAAGACCACCTTGCAATCCTGCAATTTCTTGCCTCTGGGCAGGTGCTCGACCATGGTGCAAATGTCGCCAAGCTCCTGGGTGGGGTGGTTGAAATCGGACATGCCGTTGATGACCGGGATAGAGCAGGACTTGGCAAGACGGATGACGGTGTCGTGCGTGATGACGCGCGCCATGACAACGTCAACAAGGCGGGAGAGCACGCGACCGGTGTCCTCAATGGTTTCGTGACCGCCCAGCTGAATCATGCCGGGTCCGAGATACTGGGCATGCCCGCCCATCTGGCTCATTGCGGTTTCAAACGACACGCGCGTACGCGTAGATGACTGCTGAAAGATCATGCCAAGCGTCATGTCCTTCATTAAGGGGGGATAATAGCCTTGTTTGATGGCGCGTTTGATCGCCAGCGAAAGGGAAACGATGTCAAGCAGCTCTTGACGCGAATATGCACGGGAATC
>JAGBXH010000043.1 GCA_017629395.1 Clostridia bacterium
GCTTTTGCGCCGGTGTCAGCACCGTACCCTCGGGGGCTTGGCAGTTCCATTCCAAGATAAGCACGGGCAAATGTCCCATATCGCTCTTCTGTAAGTACGCAGACAGCTTGCTTGCCCCCGCCAGTGCCGCATCGGGTTCATTTCCGTAGGCACAAACGCTGACAAAATCCAAGGGCGTCTGCTTTTTCTTGCAAAATTTTATAAACTCACGCGCCATCACGCCGTAATCGGCAAATCCCATACCGCCGACCTGCAAATCGGGGTTATAGCTCTTGATGCCGTGTGCCACCTTTTCGTAAAAGCCGAAGACCGCGGCATTGTTTACGTCCTGCATGGTGTCGGGCTTTGCCCATATCTCAAAATCACGCAAACCTAACTGCATGCCGTCTGCCCATCCATCGTTGTAATGTCGGATGATGTTAACGCACACGCGCGTCCACTTTTCCGGGTCTTTGGGTAAAGCATATCCAAAACCGCAATCGCTCTCACCAAGGCGGTACACGATGCGTGCGCCACTCTCGGCTGCCGCACGCAAGAGCGTATCGGTAGGCGCAAAGCGGTAATTTTTCGGGTCGTATTCGTCGGCAGACGCATCGCAAAAGATGCTTGATACGTTGACGTACAACCCCGATTGCTTGCCGCCTGCATCCGCAAAGCGCACACACGGCACGCCCATTTTGATAAAAAGATCACCAAGGTTTGTCCCCGGGGAGAGCGGGCCGTTACACATGCCGTGCAAAGGCTTGATGCGCCCCGTGACCGAGGCAAAATCCACCGTGATCAGCCTTCTGTCGGTCATATCAGAACGCCCAATTGCCGTTCTCAAAGATCTTTACCACGCTGCCGTCGGCAGTCTTACCCTCAATGCAAAGGTCAGCCGTACCGATCATGAAATCCACGTGGATCATGGAGTCGTTGATGCCCATTGCATGCGCCTCTTCCAGGGTGTACTTGTCGTAGTCGCGCAGACAGTTGGTAAAGCCCGCACCCATAGCAAGGTGGCAAGCGGCGTTTTCGTCAAACAGCGTTTCGTAGAAGGTAATGCCGCTGTTACGAATGGGAGAATCATAAGGTACAAGCGCGCATTCACCAAGCATAGCCGCACCCTCGTCCATAGAGATCATCTGCTTTAAGAGATCCTCGTTCTTCTCTGCGTGCGCCTCTACTGCCTTGCCACCCTCAAAGCGGAGCGAAAAGTTGTCAATGACCTCACCGCGGTAGGAAAGAGGCAGGCTGGAATACACGATGCCCTCTGCGCTGCCTGCACGGGGAGAGGTGAAGGTCTCCTCGGTGGGAATGTTGGGGTTGTAATATTCACCGCCCAGCGTATTTTCACCGCCGCCAAGGAAAATGCCCTCGGGGATCAAGCCCACGGTCAGGTCGGTGCCGTTGGATGCGGTATAATGCAATTCGGTCAAGCCAAGGCTGTTGAGATATGCGCACTTCTCGGCAAAATTCTTGTTGTGCTTATCCCACTCGGCAACAGCGTCAAGCAGATTGCCCTCGGCATCCAGCACGCGGGAGGTGTACAGAATGGCATTCCAAAGCTTCTCTACAGCAACGGAGGTGCGCTCACCCGGGAACACCTTCTTTGCCCATGCATTGCCGGGCACGGACGCGATGCACCACTTGTATTTGTTGTCCATGGCGTCGCGATAAGGCTTGATGACGGGGTACTTCATACGCGCAGCCTTGGTCATTTTTTCCTGATTGATGCCCTTCAGACCGTCGGGGTCGTCGGACAAGAGATACAGCATAGCGGGGTTCTTTTCAAGACGGTACTTGAGCTTTGCCTCCTCGAATGCCTCGATGGTGCCAAGGCTCTTAAGCGTGCGGTACTTGACAGCAAGCTTGGTCATGGGCTGATAATCCCATTCCACCATCACGCGCGAAGCACCTCTTTTATAGCAAGCCTCGGCTGCCATGACCACAAAATCGGGCTGATCCAAGGACGCGTTGATAATGACAACGTCACCCTTCTTGATATTGAGACCGCAATAAGCCAGCAGCTTGGCGTATTCCTTGAGAACTGTTTTTTTCATGTTTATACATCCTTTCCTTCAATGGGAATATTTATCCTTTTCATTATAACACACCTTGCGCATTTTGTCATGCTTTTTTGCAAAAAAATTTGGGCGATCGCTTGCGCGACCGCCCTGTGTCATTCACTTGTGATGTCTTACTTGGTCTTAAGGCTGTTCTCGTAGGACTCAACCATCTTCTTAACCATCTGACCACCGATGCTGCCTGCCTGCTGAGAGGTCAGCTGACCGTTGTAGCCCTGGTTCAGCGTAACGCCTACTTCGTTTGCTGCCTGCATCTTGAACTGCTCAAGTGCCTTCTTTGCTTCCTTGTTTGCCATAACAATTCTCCTTGTAGGGACAGCTGCGCGGGTACTTCCCGCACGCTTCCCCGTTCTTTTCA
>JAGBXH010000322.1 GCA_017629395.1 Clostridia bacterium
AGTACCTGCTGCGCGCCGAGTGTGTGGGCAATACGATACGCGTATACGTGGACGGGGTGCTGTACCTGACCTATACCGATCCCGATCCCTATATGCAGGGTATGGTTGGCGTGCGCGTGCACCAATGCTCCGCCGCGTTCGACGAGCTTTGCATAGAGCCCATGATGAGTCAATAAAAAACGCAATAAACTATTTTTGAAAGGATCTGACAACGATGAAAAAAATGAAAGCACTTTTATCCGTACTTTTGCTGGCGTGCATGTGTCTGTCTCTGCTTGCCTGCACTCCCGATGCACAGGGCGGTGACCAGACGCAGGGCGACGGCACGACCGCACCCACCGAGCAGGGAACTCCCGCGCCCGAGGAAACGACCGAGCAGACCACGGAAGAGCAGACCACGGAAGAGCAGACTACGGAGGGCGAGCCCGAGAAGCCTGCAACCACACCCGTTGCGCTGTATCAGTTAGCACCCGAAAGAGATAGCCTGCTGCAGTCCTACGTCATCAAGACCGAGAACGGCAAGCTGATCGTCATTGACGGCGGTATTGACGGCGCGGGCAAGGATCGCGCGCCCTATATGCCTACTGCGCTGCGCTCTGTTCTGGGGCTGGGGCAGGACGAGTACTTTGAGGTAGAGGCTTGGTTCCTCTCTCACGCGCACAAGGACCATATGTACGAGCTTTCCAAGATGCTCTCGGAGTACTCCGCAGAGTCCAATTACAAGATCAACAATATCTATTTTGATTTCCCCGAGTTCGGCAGCGCGGAATATCCCGTGCAGAACGGCGATATGGAGATCTCCAAGATCCGTGAAAACATCAACAAGTACGGTGAGGTCATCGGTGCGGGAGCGAATTATTACGATACGCTCAACGGTGCGGTGATCAATACCGAGGCTGTGGCAAAGGGCTTGACCCTTGAGATCGACGGCGTGCGCATTGAAGTGCTGCAGACCTGGGATCCCGCGGACGGCACCTCCAATCTCAACGATACCTCTATCGTACTTCGCATGACCATCGGCGAGCAGAAGGTGCTGTTCCTGAACGACCTTGGTGCCATTGGCGGCAGACGTCTGCTTGCTACCTATGGCGATGCGCTCAAGAGTGACATTGTGCAGATGGCGCACCACGGTCAGGGCGGCGTGAACAAGGACGTGTACGAAGCAATCGACGCACAGGTTCACCTGTGGCCCACGCCCCTTTGGGTATGGAAGAATGAAAACGGCACCTATCAGATCGACGAGGTCAGAAAGTGGGTGTTCGGCAAGAATTTCTTAGAGGCGAGCGAATATGATATCGTTGCAAGCCTGTATGAAAAGTATCCCACTCGTCTGACAGAGGTTGCTTACTGGAACAGAGTGATCGACTGCATGAGAATCGAGTTCCCGTACATTCTGCCCGAGCGTGAGATCGAGACCACCGAGGCAGAGACCAATGCGCCCATTGAGCCCGTCGAGCACGACTACGTCAAGGACGGCTTGGTCGCGTACTATAACGGCGCGCAAAGCACCCGTGACGGTCACGACAAGGATGCGGCAGTATGGCAGGATCTGGTCGGCGGTCACGATATGGCGATCACCAAGAACGAAACCAACTACTTTACCGATGCGGGCTTGCGTGCAAGTCAAGCAAAGCATGAATTCCCTGAGGCTGTGGTGAACACCGTCAACGGCGAGGCCTTTACCATTGAACTTCTGTTTGGCGAATTTACCTCGATCGGTAACAACTTTAATACCTTTATCAGCAGCGCAGACGACCATTTCGCGCTGTTCCGCCGCAATTCCGAGGACGTTTTGGAGCTCAAGACGCTGGGTAACGGCAGAATTAAGATCAAGGACGGCTTGAATTTGCTGCAGAACAGTCTGATCACCATTACCTACGCGCAAAGCGGTGAGTGTTGCATTTACGTCAACGGCGTACTCGCAGGGCAGATCGCAACCGCTGCAGGCTCTTTGAGCGCAGGTAACTTCTTTATCGGTCACTCCGACGGTGCAAAGACCTTTGATACCACCTATCGTTCCATCCGCTTCTATGACCGCGCATTGACGGCAGAGGAAGTATTGGCAAACGCTAAGGTGGACGGCTTTGGCAATTGATATTGTCAACATTATCATAATACGTGAAGATCCCCCCGCCGAGCCTTCGGCGGGGGGATCTGTTTTCGTCGGGGCGTTCTGCGAATGCCCGCGGGCGATCACTGATCGCCCCTACGGTGTGTTTTGTTGATATGATGCTTATTTGACGACCTCATCCGTCAGCACGTTGCCCTTGTGGTCGTTGAAAACCACGCGCTTGGTGCCGTCCGTGCGCAACGTCACGCCGCAGCCCACAAAGCCGTTGCCCTCGGGGGAGAAGATGGGCTTTGAGCCGATGATCGCGGTGCAGGGCTGTCCCCAATGGTCAAAATCGCAGCCCGCAGGGCAGATTTTGACCGTATGGTGGTGTCCGTACAGCATCAGATCGGGCTTCATTTGGTGCGTCAGCTGCGTCCATTCGCGGTAAAGCTCCTGCTCAATATCAAAGGGATGCTGGCATACGTGAGAGAATGCAACGTGCGAGATGATCAAGCGGTGCTTGACGCCGGGGGCGTTATATTCCTTGTCCGCATTGGCAATGACGGATTTGATAAATTCGGATTCCTCCAGGCGGAAGTCGTGGAAGCAGATGGTGTAGCCGTATTCCGCGCAGGAATCGGGCTTATCCTCACCGCAATCCATCAAAAGCCCCCACACGCAGCCTGCGCGGAAGGTGTAGTAGGTCTTGCCGTCCTTAATCGGGATGTAGTCGGGCATATCCTCGGCGTGAATGCCGCGCGTATCGTGATTGCCGCGCGCAAAGACGCAGGGGATCTGACCGTATGTGATTCCCGACGCGATCTCGCAGATGGCGTTGAAATTCTTGACGTCACCGCTGTGGTTGGGAATGTCGCCGTTGAGCACCAAGAGGTCGAGCTCGTCGCCAAAGAATTGCCCACAGGCAACCGGCTCGGCAACCAGGTTGTGCGCGTCCGAGATGTGGTAGAGGTTGATGTCGCCGTCGTCCTTGATGGGCTTGAAGGGCAGCGTCAGCGTGCGTTCGTCCTCGCTTTTGGGGAAGTAGGGTGCGCGGTCGATCATCTTGCGGTACACCACGGTGTATTCCTTCGCCTCGTCCAGCACGCGCATGGGTAGCGTGACGCGGTGCATGTTGGTGCGCGAGCGCAAAACGCCGTTGCAATGGTCAAAATAGGTGTGCTCGCCCACCTTGATCCATACGATCACCTCGTCGGAAAAGGGCATAAAGATCTGGTATTGGTCGCCCACGGCAAACACGGTGGGATAGGTCAGCATGTATTCGGGAAGAGTGGGAGTGATCATAAGTGACCGCCTTTCTTAATATTGTCCGTATTTGTGTGCCGCCCTATACATGGCAAGCACGTTTTCGGTGGGGGAGTTATCCTGAATGGCGTGGGTGGGCGCAAAGTGGTAGCCGCGCACCGCCATCATGGTTTCAAGCGTTTCACGGCAGACGCGTTCGGTCTCCTCTGCCGTGCCGTAGGCAAGGGGACCTGCGGTGGAGATACAGCCGCGGAAGTTGAGCCTGCCGCCAAAGTGCTTGGCAAGATACGCGGGCGACATATTGACAGCCTCGGGCTGCAGGGTGTCCACACCGCGAAGTCCCAGCTCGATCAGATCCTCGTACACCCAGGAGCTGCTGCCGCAGGAGTGCATCATGCTGGGCAGAGAGTGCGATGCGGCAAGATCGATGAATTGCTTGTGAATGGGCTTGATCTGCTCGCGGTAGAGGTCAAGGCTGATCATGGGCGCGATCTGCGTGCCAAGGTCCTCGCCCAGCCACACAAAGTCAATATAGCCGCGGCATTTGTCGAGCAGTCGCTCCATGACCGCCAGCTGAAATGCCGCGCGGCGGCGCATAAAGCTCATAGCCGCCTCGTCGTCCAGTATCAGGTGGCAGAGCACGTCCTCCATGCCCATGATGCGCCCGTTGGAATTGATGATATCGGGCGTGCCGGGGTCACCTACGTACAAGGCGTACTTGCCGCCGTAGCTTTTGGCGTGTGCAAGTGCTGCGTCGTAGTCAAAGTGATCGGGGTTGGGGATGGGAAAGGCGTCAAACAGCTCGTCCTCGGCATCCTTTAAGGGAAAATCGCAAAAATCCCAGTAGCCGCCGCTTGCGTGCTCCACCCAGCGCATGATGCAGCCCTCCAGCTGATTGACCATGCGGTTTTCGGGCACGGCATGCAGCTGCGGGCCGATATAGGGCGCGGAAATGGAGCGTGTGTCCACGCCAAGCGCTTGGTATAGCCCCTCTGCATCGGTCGGGGCAATCCCGAGAGCCGCGCAAAGGCGGGCGTGAATGCCGCCGTTGGCGTCGTAGCCGATGGGCACGCGGTCGGTCTTTTCAAACTCAAACGTCCTGCGCACGCGCTCGCGCGAGGTCATGGTTTCCTTAGCTTTTTCTATGATCATGACGTTCTCCTTAACTGAGCGTGATTTCAAGCATTCTTGCCTGGTAGTCCTCGGTAAAGTGTACGGTTACGGTGTCTGCGTCAAGCGTACAGGTCACACCGCGCGGGTCTGCGGGGTAAGCGACGCGTGCACCCACGGGCTGCAGATCTGCCAGCGGAATGCGCAGCTCGCGCTCACCGCCCAGATTCCAAACGGCAAGCAGCAGCTTGCCCTGGTGCAAAAGTCCCGCTGCCACCTGCTTTTTGCCAAAGCGGGTAAGACCCAGGGGCAGATAGGGCACGGCAACCTTCTTAAAGGCGGTCATGCCGTCGTAATAGTCAAGACCCTGCTTGATCAATGCGAGCTTATCCTCGTTCAAAAGCTCAATGTGGCTGGCTAAGTGAATGCGCCCCAGCAGGCTGTTGACCATGTTCATCATGATCTGCTCGTCCGAGATGTGCTCGTTGACCCATTCGGAGGTTGCGGTAAAGCCGGGGGTATCCGTGCCTACGGGATAGCTCCATACCGCCGCCTGCTCGGGAAGGACGGCAGAGAGCACGTTGCCCGCAATGTAGGGGTAGCGCAAATAGCTTGTCTGATCGGAGGTGGAAACGATCGAGAAGTGCGAGAGCGTGGCGTAATCCATGCGCATACCGCCCGAGGAGCAGGTTTCAAACAGCACGTCGGGGAAGGTCTTGCGCAGATGGTCGACCCATGCAAGGTAAGCGCGTGCGTGGCTTTCAAGACCCTCTCCCGGCGTCAGTACGTCCTTGTCCGTGCCAATGCCGCAGTCCTCGTTAAAGTCCATTTTAATGTAGTCCGCACCGTAGTCCTGTACCATGCGGCGAATGGACTCGGTCATGTACGCTGTGACCTTGGGATTTCTGTAGTCAAGGAAGTAGCGGTTCATAACGCCGATCCGCTTTCCGTGACGCTGTAAAAAGCAGTCGTCATCGTAATATTCCAGCATTTCGGCGCACTTTGTGCCAATGATCTCGGGTTCGATCCAAAGTCCTGCTTTCATGCCAAGGGAGCGGATGTAATCGGTGGTTTCGCGCACGCCGAGAGGAAAACGCTTGTTGCTCTCTTTCCATTGTCCCACGAAGGGATAGATGATATTGCCGTCCTCCTCGTTGTGCCAGCCGCAGTCAATGACGTAGTATTTGACGCCGAGCGCGCTGACCGTGGGCGCATATTTGCGCGTGGTGTCAGCCGAGGGACTGTCCCAGGAAAGGTGCATGTATTCGTTGAAGATGGAGGGCAGGTCGGCATCGGGCTTGCATTTGCCCGCAATATGTCTGCGGCACTTGGTCATTTCTGCCAAAAGGGCGTTGAGGTCCTTGCCAAAGGCAAGCGAGACCGCAGGGGCGGTGTACATCTCTCCGTAAGAGAGCTGCTTGCTCCACGCACCGTGCGAGGCGTTTGCACCGCCTAAGTAGAGGTAGTAGGTAGGGCCGAGATCACCGATCTCATAGTACCAGGAATTGCTGCTTTCAATCTGGAACATGAGTGCGCTGCCGCTTGCATCTCCGAAAATCACGCCTTGCGGCAGGGCTTCCTTGGTGGACCATGAGCCTACGTTGGAAAAGGCAATGCGCTTTTGGCTCTGTCCGCCCATGCGGTAAAGTCCGTGCTCGTCAAAGCTGCGAGTGTCGGGCTGACATTCGGCGTGGTGGCTCTGTACAAATTTGGTAAAGCGCAGCTGCTCGGGCGTGTCGTATGCCCCAATGCCGGGCAGCACGAAGGAGGAAACCTCCTCTAACACAATGGGCTGCGGACAGATGCACTTGACGCAGTTGGTCACGTGTACCGCGTCGCAGTCGTCATAAGCCAAAAACAGCGTTGTGACCTCCACAAGCGCGCTTTTTTGCACGATGATCAGCGTATTATCGGTCAGCACGTGCGAGACGTAGCGCAGCTTGCGCCCCTCGGAGGAGTTGACCATCTTGACGCCCAGGTGCGAGTCCTTGACAAAGCCCGCTACCTGCACCTCGCAGAAAATGCCGTCGGGATTTTGCGCAACATTTCCTGCCCTTATAAGGCGGATCGTGTCATTTTGTATGCAAAATTGCAATTGCTTGAAATCAATGATCATAATTCGGTTTCCTCCGAGATTTGGAATTGTGCTTGCGTTTTCCTCTTTTTGCGTACCTGCACGCCGTGCAGGATGAGCAGCGCGGTGATGGGAAGAGCAATCAGGGCAAGCGGTAAGAGCGCAAATATCACGTCAAAAAACAGCTTCATAAAAGCGTTTCTCCTTTCATTCAAACAGCGCAGGGCATTCTTGGTGCGCCTTGTAGGCGCGCACGTACTCGCAAAGCCAACGGTAGTAAAGATCACCGTGACCGCCCTGCATGGGCTCGATGTCGCGGCTGTATTCTTGGTTGAAGTTATCGGTAAAGACGTACTTGCCGTCCACGCAGAACAGCTGGGCGCACCATTCGTTCCACCAGGTCAGGGTGACGATCTTGGGGCGGGTGTCAAAGGCGGTCTGCCATTGGGAGTGCCAGAATCTGCCGCCCTGCCTGCCGTGCGCGGTGTCGGTCAGGGACATGTAGGTGGATTGCATGGCAACGGACACGCCCACGTGCTCCGGTGTGCCGTCCGCGGCATAGCACACCGTGGCGCGGTTATCGGGCTCCAGATAGCTCCATTGTCCCGCTTTGACCTTGCCCTGCAAGCCGTACATGGCGCGGGTGGTGAACCTTTCGGTTTCGCTCCCCTTGTATCTCCAATGCAGGATAAAGGGCTTGCCGTCGCGGTATACAAAGCAGTCCTTCCATTTATCCACGCCGTAAAATCTGTCGTAGAAAACGTCAAAGGCGTCAAGGGTATTGGGCCACATGACCACGTAAGGCGTTTTGAGCCCCTCGGCGCGCATCTCGGTCATGGTGTCAAGCAACGCCTCGGTGGAGTATTGCACGTGGCTGTTCCAGAATTCGGTGTGTCTGACCGAGCCGCCGTCTACAAAGGTAAAGTCTGCAATGATAAAATCAATGCCCGCATCCTGCAAAAGCGTCAGGTTGCGACGAATGGCAGATTTGTCGGTCGAGCGGTAGTAGCCCTGCGCCGGCTTGCCCCAGTAGTGAAATCTGCCGATCTCGTTGTGCTGATCTCCGTCCCTGCCAAAGCCGTATTGCTCGCTCCAGCCGTACCTCTCGGTCAACTCGGTGACGTTGGGCACGTAGCCGATCGGGGAGCTGCCGCTGCCGTGCACGGCGTTAAACCACATGGTATAGCAAATGCCCACAAGGTCGGTGCGATTTGTAATATCCAGCCCGTACGTTTTCATATGATTGCTCCTTTTTTGTCTTTCTTTCATTATATCACATTCCCCGTGACTTTGCAAGTGCGAGTTTGCACCTTTGTATGCATTGCCGCTGCCGCTTGATGCAAAAAGGGCACAAATGCAATTTTCTTTGCACAAAATTGCAAAAACTATTGCAATCTATGGCAGAGTGTGCTACAATAATTACATTGTTTATAGTTTAACAAAGGAGAAGGACTATGAAAAGAACAATGACGTTACTGCTCGCCTTTGTAATGCTGTTTGCATTCGCAAGCTGCAATACGCAGGGGCAGGTAGAAGAGGAAACCACCGAGCACGTGCATGAATTCGTGCTTTCTGAAACCGAGTCCGTCAAGGTTGGCTGTGAAGCTGACGGCAAGGAGGTCAAGGTTTGCTCCTGCGGTGAGAAGCAGGAGACTGTCATTCCCGCAATCGGACATGATATGAAGGTAGCAATGGAGTCCAAGCCTACCTGTACCGCTACCGGTTCTATTGACTATAAGTGCGCAAACTGCGGCAAGATGCAGTATAACAATATCGAGGCGCTGGGGCACAATATGGAAGAAACGCCCTCTGAGCCTTCCCGCGTCAAGCGCTGCCTGAATGAGGGATGCACCGAATGCCAATGGGGCGAGTACGAAAGCAAGTACCAAGAGCAGCTGACCTTCCATTTCACCAAGGAGGATGAGGCTGCGCTGGATGCCAAGTATGACGAGGTCAAGGCAATGCTGGATGCAGCTGCCAAGTACGATCCCGCTCTGCACGCTTACGCAGAGACCGGTGAGCTTGCTGACGCGTTTGCAGCGATCGACGCCGTGCATACCGAGCTTTACGATATGGTCATGAACGCAATGTCGCAAAAGCAGCTCGCGGAGATCGCATACTACTGCGATATGAAGAATACCGAGCTGGAAGAGACCCATAAGTACATGATGGACTACCAGACTGCGGTCATTGCAAAGTTCTATACGCTGTCCCGTCCCTTCTATGATTCCTGCTACCGTGATTTCTACTATTACGGTATGACCGAGGAGGAGATCAACGCATTCCTGTTTGACTCCGACGCGATCTCCAACCCCGAATACACCGCGCTCAAGGAAAGAAACAACGCCATTGAGGCAGAATTCCTGGCACTCTCCGCTGACGAACAGAGAAATAAGCTGCCCGTGCTGTACGAGGAGTTTGCGGATAACAACAACAAGATGGCGCAGCTGATGGGCTATGAGAACTATCTGGACTATGCATACGAGAACGTGTACGGCAGAGACTATACCTATGAGGACGTCGCACAGCTTTCCGACTACGTCAAGACCTACATCTCGCCCGTATTTGCAAGCGTTTACAAGACCTGGGATACGCTGTCCGGCTATACGCAGGATGATCTGGATAAGTACTACGGTCAGGTACAGAAGCCCTTCTTTAAGGTACTGGAGGGTAACACGCTGGTCAACGATTATATCGACTTGCTGGCTTTTTCCTCCAATCCCGACAAGACCATCTCCTTCTCGGATGAGTTCAATAAGCTCATGAGCGAGGGTAATATGTTCAGAGGCGAGTACGAGGGCGCGTTCGTCACCACCATCTATTCCGAAAAGCTTCCCATTGCATATTTCGGCAAGGGCTACGATAACTGCTTTACCGTTGTGCACGAGTTCGGTCACTACATGAACGAGGTGTATAGCGCAGGCATTTTTGACGAGGCGGATTATTCTCAGTCCTACGACCTTCTGGAGATGCACTCTCAGGGCAATGAGCTGCTCTATCTGTGCTATCTGGAGGAGCATG
>JAGBXH010000323.1 GCA_017629395.1 Clostridia bacterium
AGCGGTGTTCTCAATGTTGAACACCGCTGACGTACCCGAAGGCAAGACCTATCTGGACTTCCTCAACCCCGAGTCCCTTACCAAGATCGAGGGCGCAATGGTTGAGCCCTGCCTTGCCGATGCCGCTCCCGGTGAAAAGTTCCAGTTTGTCCGCGTAGGCTACTTCTGCAAGGACTCCAAGAATGCTGATACCTTCAACCGCGTCGTGGGTCTGCGTGACGGCTTTAAGGCGTAAGGAGTAGACATGGATATTGCACAAATGCTTGCAAACCTGACACCTTGGGCAATTCCCTACGCGATTTTGGGCGGTTATCTCGCGATCATTTCACTGATCTCCATGATCGTCTGCATCTACGACAAGGGCATTTCCAAGAAAGGCAAGGTGGAGCTGCGCGTTCCCGAAAAGACGCTGTTTTACGTGCTTCCCCTGCTTGGCGGCTCGCTTGCCATGTTTGCGACCATGACGCTCATCCGTCACAAGACGCAGCATTGGCAGAGATGGCTGACGTTTGGCATTGCCGTGCTGCAGCTTGCAGCACTGATCGGCATTACCGCCGTGATTGTGTTGGGCGTAATTTGATACGAAATAAGGCAGAGCCGATCGGCTCTGCCTTTGTTTTATTTTCCGAATTCGTTTGATTCCGTGCCGGAATGTCTTATGGAGTGCGCAACTGCGCCACCGTAATTTTCCGTAAATAATCCATCCCAGTCAGGATCCTCACCCTCTGGCATGGCAAGCTGAATCCATACGGTGTCTCCGTTGTCTAACGCCCATCCAAAGTATCTCTGTCCTGCACCCGCATCCCAACCGTGCGGCTTGCCAAGGATTTCCACGATTTCCACAACGGTCATTCCTTCCTTGATTTTGAGAGAATCCTCATAACTGGGCTTGTGCTCTTTGCCGCCGCGATCAAACAGCATATCGATTATTTCTGCTTCGCTTTGCGTCGTCTGCTCTTCGGGCATCGTTTCGGGCGCTTGTGTCATAGTGTCCCCAAACAGCTCTCCGACCAAGCCCTGCATGCCGTTTGTTGCAACCGACACACCGGCTGCAACAAACAGTGCGACAAGCAGCACGCTGAATGAAATCAGCAGTATTTTTTGTGTTTTGTTCATACGCGCCTCCTTTGTGAGTTTCATTTTATATAACAATTCAAATTCATTTTTATTCGCACCATTATAACATTTTTTTGAGATTTTTTCAACAGGTAATTGCAATATTTATGACCGTAGGGGCGAGAATTTCGGCATAGCCGAAATATGTGATCGCCCGCCTATAATCGCACTTAACCAATGTTGCGCGCCCTCCACCTGCGCAAACTTTTGAAAAAGTTTGATCAAGAACTTTTCAATCATTTGATCAAAAATGCGAAAATATTCGCAAAACCTCTTGCATTTGCAAACACAATGTGATATAATATTACGGTAAATGCGATGATGAAGTCAGCGCACACGGCAAAAGCACACAGAGAGGACCGACACGGCTGAGAGCGGTCTTGCGGGGCGTGGGTTGCATTTCCCTTCGGAGCAGGTCTTGTGAGCCATTTCGGGGTAGCGAGACACGGCAGACACCGTTATCCGTCGGCAGAGTGTTGGCTTTGTGCGCTTATGCGCCGCACGCCTTTAATTGGGTGGTACCGCGGTTTTTATGCCGTCCCATGTTTGTATGGGACGGCTTTTTATAT
>JAGBXH010000324.1 GCA_017629395.1 Clostridia bacterium
CATCGAGAACGTGCTGTTCCCGTTGGATAAGCAGCCCGAAAATCCGGACGATCCCGACGATCCTACGCCACCAGCGCAAAGTCTGTTGCAGCTCAATTGGATCGAATGGAAGTTTACCGAAGAGCTCTTCAAAGCCCTCGGCGCAGGTACGGATGATTCGGTCATCGACAAGCTGCAATCCATGCAAAGCGATGGCTTTGTAGGCGAGAGTATGCAGGACTTCGGTGATTTCCTTGAAAGACTTTATGAATATTATATGAAGCATAAGGACGAGATTGACGCGATCATAGGGGAGACAGAGAGTGAATCTGAAACCGATGCAGAAACTGAAACCGATGCAGAAACTGAAACCGTTACCGATAAAGATACAGAAACAGAATATGAAACTGAATTAAAAACTGAACAAAGCACGGAAAATGGGAGCGATGACTATGGTATAAAGTACGGTGATCTCAGATATATCGTCTTAAATGACGGCACCGCCTCAATCGTTGGTTATGATGGGAAAGAACCACATTTGGAAATTCCTTCTAATATTAAGGGCGTTAGCGTAACGGAGATCGCTGACTCTGCATTTTGCGATAATCAAGTGATAGAATCGGTGATCATACCAGATTCAGTTATTAGTATCAGAGGCGGTGCATTTTGGCATTGTAGAAGCTTAAAAACCGTAAATTTGCCGTCTAAGTTGGAAGTCTTAGGGAATTATGCGTTCGCTGATTGTAATAGCTTGGTTGGCGAGATTGTAATTCCACAATCCTTGAAGGAAGCAGGAATGCTATGCTTTTCCCAATGCAGTAGCTTGCGCACTGTAATTATTGAGGATGGGGTAACGCAGCTGTTTCAAGAGATGTTTGCGGATGCGGATGGATTAGAAAGCATTATCATCCCTGAATCTGTGACGAGTTTGCCTATATGTTTATTTGGAGGATGTGATAATCTCGTTGAGGTTATATTGCCGTCCGGGCTTAAAGAGATTGAAACTGATGTATTTTCACATTGCTTCAAATTAAAGGAGATCGAAATTCCCGATGGCGTAGAAACAATTGGACAATGTGCTTTTTATTGCTGCGAGTCACTTACAGAAATCCATATTCCCGATTCAGTAAAGACCATGGGTATCTTATCTTTCGCAGTTTGTCCAAGTCTTGCCAAGCTTCACCTCCCAGAGTCATTGAAGGAAATTCCTGCACAATTCATTGAAGATGTTGCGTTAGAAGAGTTGATTATACCGGAAGGCGTTGAGAGCATAGGCGTTTTTGCTGTCAAAAATTGCCCGAATCTGTTGAGAATATTTATTCCGTTGAGTGTAAACAACATCCATGATAACGCATTTGAGGATATCAATGAGGCAGCTTGTTATATTTATGCGGGATCAATTGAGGATTGGTCACACATCACCATATCTGACACAGCGTTTGTCGCCGGTTCGGTGATTATATGCACCGACGGTGAGATCGTCATTGAATAACAACAAAAACCCACAGGGCACGTCCCTGTGGGTTTTCATTATGTCAAGCGTTTTATCTCTGAATTCTGCCCGAGCCGTCGCCGCCTGCCAGCTTTTCCACTTCGGCAACTGTGACCATATTGTAGTCACCGCCAATGGTGTGCTTGAGTGCGGATGCCGCAACGGCAAATTCAACAGCCGCCTGCGTGGTCTTGCCGTTAAGTACAGCGTAGATCAAGCCGCCGCCGAACGAGTCGCCGCCGCCAACGCGGTCAATGATGGTCAGCTCGTATTTCTTGGAGAAGCAATAAGCATCCTCGGCTACGTTATAGAGCATTGCGCTCCAGCCGTTTGCACTTGCGCTGTGGCTCTCACGCAGCGTGATAGCCACCATCTCAAAGCCAAACTTGTCAGCCAGCTGCTTGGCAACCGACTTGTAGCCCTCGTGGTTGAGCGTGCCGCCGTAAATGTCGGTTGCTTCAGCCTCGATACCGAATACGTCCTTGGCATCCTCCTCGTTGGAAATGCAAACGTCCACGTACTCGCAAAGCTTGGTCATGGTCTCGCGAGCCTGGGTGCGCGTCCAAAGCTTGCCGCGGTAGTTGAGGTCGCAGGAGATCTTAATGCCGCGTGCCTTTGCAGCCTTGCAGGCGTCCAGACAGATTGCAGCCACGTTTTCGCCCAGCGCGGGGGTAATACCGGTAAAGTGGAACCAATCCGCACCGTCAAAAATAGCGTCCCAATCAAAATCCGCAGCGTCAGCCTTTGCAATTGCCGAGTTTGCACGGTCATAAATGCAGACAGAACCGCGTTGCGAAGCACCCTTTTCGTTGTAATAGATGCCTAATCGGTCACCGCCACGTACGATCATAGAGGTATCCACGCCGTATCTGCGCAGGGAATTGACAGCCGCCTGACCGATGGCGTGCGCGGGGAGCTTGGTAACGTAAGCTACATCCATGCCGTAGTTAGCAAGAGAAACCGCAACGTTTGCTTCACCGCCGCCAAAGGAGAATTCGACCTGACTTGCCTGTACGAATCTTTCATAGTTGAAGGGCTGAAGTCTGAGCATCAGCTCTCCAAAGGTAATAATGCGAGGAGCTTTATTCATATTCATATTTCCTTTCAAGAGTGGAGATTGTGAGAAAAACAACCGTTGCGCACTTTGTCAGATTCTGCGCGCTGTCGGGAGAAGCCCAAAAGGGGAATACCCTTGTCTACCGTTGCACGATAGATGACTTCCATGTCGTTATATTCAGGCTGAGACATGTTGACACCGTACATACCGTCAAGGCTGCACAGCTGATCGACGTAATGGTCACCGCGTCCGCAGAAATGCATTGCTCCACCGCCAAAGGTGTCCAGCAGACGCTTGTCATAGGGGACGGAAAACTCGCTGTAAAAATTGGGAGACACATTCATCGCACTGTCACAGCGCAGCAGAATGGTGCCGCGGTGGAAGATATTGCCCCAATGAGGATTCATATCTGGCTCGGGCGGGAACATCTCCTGCCATTTTTTCATGAATACAGTATAGGTATCGGTGATCAATGTAAGCATGCCGTGCACCAATTCCGGTTCATCATACATGGCGTAAAACAATTCCGAACCCCATAGCAACTCACAAATATCCAAAGGACCTTGCAAATCGGGGTGATACATGACTGCATACTTTTGTACCTTGGGGTATTTTGCCAGCAGCTCTGCTGCATATTCACCGAAAGCAAATACCTTTTCACCAAG
>JAGBXH010000001.1 GCA_017629395.1 Clostridia bacterium
ACCGCTGATCCTGAACTGAAGCAGACACAGAGCGGCATCGCTGTCGTAACGTTCCGTATGGCAGTCAATCGCAGATTCGCTTCCCGTGACAATGCGTCCGGCCAGCAGCCTGAGGTCGATTTCTTTACCGTTACCGCTTGGCGTTCTACTGCTGAGTTTGTCAACCGTTTCTTCAAGAAGGGCTCTTCTATCTGCGTCATCGGTTCTATCCAGAACAGATCCTGGACCGACCAGCAGGGTCAGAAGCGCTACATGACCGACATTGTCGCTGAAGAGGTCCAGTTCGTGGACAGCCGCAGCGAAAGCTCGAATGCACAGGCAGGCGGTTATGCACCCGATGCTTACGGTGCTCCCGCGTACTCCTCTCCCATGGGTTCCGCACCCAAGTTTGAGGAGATCAAAACAGACGACGATCTGCCCTTCTAAGGCGACCGTCCCCAAAATCAAATAGGAGGATTCATAAGATGACTGAAAACGTTTCTCGTCCTGCGCGCCCCGTTGTTCGCAGAAGAAAGAAGGTTTGCATTTTCTGCGCCGATAAGGTTGCTTATATCGATTACAAGGATTCCGCTAAGCTCCGCAAGTTCATCAGCGAGCGCGGCAAGATCCTGCCCAGAAGAATGTCCGGCACTTGCGCTGTTCACCAGCGTGAGCTCAACACTGCTATCAAGCGTGCTCGTCAGGCTGCTCTTCTGCCCTACGTTTGCGACTAATTGCAGAATATACGAAAACGAGGATATCCGAAAGGATGTCCTCGTTTTCACTTTCCACTCTTCACTTTTCACTCAAAAAGGGGCTGCCGCGGCAGCCCCTTGCTTTTTGTTACGATTACTTCTTTTCGTACTTTTTATCGTCGATCAAAATGAAGCCGTCACCCTTATCGAATGCGTAGGTCTCCTTGGAAACGGAAGACTGGCCGTCACCGGTCTGAACGTCCTTATCCCAGGTGATAACGATCTTGCCGTCATCGGTCAGCTCATAAGTACCGGTCTGTGTGGTGGTCTCTGTCTTGCTGCCAATGGTAGCATCGGTAATCTTGGTGATCTTCTTGCCGCTGAACTCATAGGTAGTGGTGTAAGAGCCTGCGCCCCAACCAAAAAGTCCCTCGGACTCATAGGTGCGGGAGTAAGCGCCGCTGATCGTGCTGCCGCAGGATGCGAGCACCATGCACATCATAACAGCTACAAGTGCAACTGCTACAACTCTGGTCATAGTTTTCATAGTCATAATTCTCCTTTTGAATGTTAATTTGGGGTTTCACCCAACGCTCACATTATAGCAAAATATTGCCAGTTTGTCAACACTTTTTTCGTGTTTTTTGCACAGAAAAATATTAAGAATTATTAAGTTTATCGTCCGTCTTGCATGATTTTTTGCGATTTTTGATCACGTATGCAATCTGTGCTGCAATCAAAGCGATCTGTGCACCGATACTGATCCAGACCAGCAAATATCCCACTTGCGTATAGGGAGTTTGCACGTCACGGGCGTATATGTCGGCAATAACGTAGCCCGTCTGCAGTGCGTCCAGCTCATCCAGCACGTCGCCCGTGGGCGTGATCATGGAGGAAATACCGGTATTGGCGGATCTCACCAGATATCTGCCGTTTTCAATTGCACGGAATTTATCGTGATTGTTGTGAATGGATACGGCTGCGGAATCCGAAAACCAGGAATCATTCGTCGAGGCGGCAATGATCTCTGCACCGGCAAGCACCGTTTGCCTTACAGGCTCTTCAAAGATAGAATCATAGCAAACGATAGGTCCGATCCCTGCGTCCAAGGTTTTTGTTTGAATGGAAACGTCCTTCTCTCCCCTGCCAACGTCGCTTTCCAGGACGTTGATCTCATCCAGCACGGGAATCGCCTTGGTCAAAAACGCACGCCACGGCACGTATTCGCCAAAGGGTACGAGCATGCGCTTGCAATATATGTTTTCGTCATAGGTGCGATCGGGATAGACTGCAACGACCGCATTCATGCTGCTCTGCTCTGCATTCGGATCAAAATACTGCGATTGTACAAAGGTACCCACCAGCAAGGTCGTATTCGTGCTTTGCGCGAGATCATACACCGCATCAAGCGGTGCTTTCGTCGTGGAGTTTGGCGACACGTCAAACAAATGATAATTGAGTGCGGTCTCTGCCCATATGATCAGAGTTGCGCCCTCGGCTGCAGCCTGCTCCGTCAGAGCCGCATAGGCGCGAAAGGAACGCAGTCCCGCATCATCAGCCCACTTATCCTTAGAGGAAAGATTGCCCTGCACTGCGGCAGCACGAATGGGGGCAGCATTATTGGCGTAGTCGCCCAGCACAGATGCAACCGAGGAAAGCACGCAAAGCGTAAAGGCGAGGCTCAGCAAGCTCTTTAACAAGCGCGTATCGGCATGCAGCTTGCGCCAAAGCCCGTAAACGGCAACAAAGATGACCGATACCAGGGCAGCGGCAAAAAAGCCGATCTGCCAAGGCAGCACGTCACCCTCGACGGCATCCATGGCAGCAAGACCGAACAGCAAATTGCCGCACAGCAAGCAGCCACCCGTCAATGCGTGAGAAAGACGCTGCTCCTTATGCAGGATAGCCCCTGCAAAGGAGTAGTTGACCGCTACGATCAAAAACGACACGAAAACGCCACCCAGAAGAGATGCGCTTTGCGCCATGGGGAGCAGCTCGCACTGCGTCAGATACAAGCGCGCCCACGGCACGCCTGTCCAACCGATCGTTTGCGACCACTCGTTGACCACCCACAAGCACGCCATGAGTAAGGGCTTGAGTAAAGGATAACGCTGCAGCAGCGCCGTTCGGCAGAACCAGCCGAACACCATGATGATCAGCGCACTCAGCGCAGCCTGCAAAGCGGAGACGCCGAACACCGCCAGCGCGATGACGCCAACCGCTGCCTTGGGCGTCATGCCCGTAAAATCCATCGGGTACATGGAAACGAACCAATGGTAGCTGATCACGTAATACGCATAATAGAATACAAATCCGTACAGATACATGCTGCCGCTCTTGACCTTTCCGCCCAAGCTCAGCAGAACCAGCGCCGCAGGGATCAAGGATATCCAGGCAAATGCCCCAAAGGCGGTTGGGTACACCACACCCAGCGCACTCAGAATACCGCTGATGATCAGCAACGGGTAGCGCAATTTTTTGATATACTCTTGCATTCCGCCCTCCTTTTTGTAATTTTTTGTTGTATTTTTAATTTTTCGTTTCAAAATCCTTCAAGAACCAGATCTCATTTTCGGGCAGCTTGAACTCCTTACCGTCCAAATATGACAGCACGTCACCCTTTCCGCCAAGCTCAAAGCGCAGGCGGTAGGCATACAAAGCCTGATACTTGTACCCCTTCTCACGGTCCTTTTTATTGATGCCGTACTTACCGTCCCCCAAAAGCGGATGTCCGATATGCGCCAGATGCGCGCGGATCTGATGTGTTCTGCCGGTAACGAGATGCACCTCGAGAAGCGAATTCCCGCCCTTTTGTCCGATCACGCGATACTCGGTAATGATCTCCTTTGCGCCCGGGAAGGACTTATCGCGCACCTCCACCATATTATCCGCAGCATTTTTGCGCAAGTAACCGCGCAGCGTCTGCTTTTTCTGTGCGGGCACGCCGTGCGCGGCACACAGATAGTATTTGCCGATGCGATCCTCGCGGATATGCTCGTTCATCTCGCGCAGAGCTGCCGCGTTCTTTGCCGCGATGACAATACCGCCCGTATTACGGTCGATACGATTGCACATAGCGGGCGCAAAGCTTTGCTCGTCCTCGGGATCGTACTCTCCCTTTTGCGCCAGATACGCCTGCAGATGCATGACCAAGGTGTTATCCTTGGCAGCATCATCCTCGTGCACCAGCACGCCGGGACGCTTGTTAAGCAGCACGATGTTCTCATCCTCGTACACAATGCAAAGCTTGGGCACGATACGGGAAAGTGCACCCGTATCCTTTTCGGGAGAATCAAAGAATTCGTCACGGATAAAAAGCTGGATCTCATCGCCCTCGACAAGCATATAGCTCTGCTCCGTCCTTGCCCTGTTGACCTTGATCTTCTTGGTACGGATATATTTATACATCAACGACATGGGCAGCCCCTTGACTGCCTTGGACAGAAACTTATCAAGACGCTGTCCCGCGTCGTTCTTTTTGACCGTGATCGTGTGCATCATTACCCCCAATGGAAAACAGGGGGAGAAGGCTCTCCCCCTTGATGATCGTAAAAAATTACAGAGTACCGAAAATTCTGTCGCCCGCGTCACCAAGACCGGGAACGATGTAAGCGTGCTCGTTGAGGTGATCGTCCAAAGCTGCACCGTAAATATCAACGTCGGGATGCGCCTTGAGCACCTTAGCAACGCCTTCGGGAGCAGCTACCAGGCACATAAAGCGAATGTTCTTGCAG
>JAGBXH010000325.1 GCA_017629395.1 Clostridia bacterium
CACGTCCATTTGTAGGGACAGGCGTCCTCGACTGTCCGGATTATTATGCTTTACATAGCAAGATTTTGTTATTTTCTGAACTGCCCACGCAAGGCGTTGAACAGCTGCGCGTATTTGTAGGCACAAAACTTGCTTGAGCCCGAGATCTCCCACGTGCTTTGCGCCGCGGACAAGGAGAGCTTGGATTTTCCGACGGGGGTCAGCGTGGCAACGGAGTCAAGCGAAAAGCCGACCGTGCGCGTGCCGCGTTCGCCATCCTCAAATCGCAAAAGCAGTCGCTCGCGCGTCATGATCAGCGTGCCGAACAACGGCTCGTCCGCAGGCTTTTTGCCGACGGACAGAATGGTGATGCCTTCATCCTTGTAAATTTCGTTTTCAAAGCTGTCAATGCGGTTTTTCAACCACGATACCTGATAATCCATCCATCCGTCAACCGTGGAAATAGAGGTTTCGCAGTTCAGGAAGACGAAATTGCCTGCCTCTGTATAATCGGCGGTCATGCCGCAGCCTCTGCAGCTGACGTGATTGCCCAAGGCATAGAGAACGGAGTGCTCCCGACATCGCGGGCAAACGTAAAGCACTCTGTCCAGCCGCTCGGCGCGGTGATTGCTTTTATAGGTCAACCCCAAGGGCTTGTCGTTGACTGAAAGCGTGCGACCGATCAGCGCGTACAGCTCGTCGTCGCTCATGCATGCATACTCGGCAGGAGTCAGCGTGCGCTCATGGCGACCGATAAAGGGACCCTTGCGTCGTTCGTCTGCCCAACGGGGAAAGGCACCCGCGCCGCCGTGCAGCGTATAGAATACCACGGGCACGCCCAGCGTGCGAATGAGCGAAACGACCTGCTTGCTTGGCGGATTGGGCGTATGACCGTAAGCGGGTTCGCCGCAGGGAAACAGACAAACGCTGCCGCCCTCGGCTATGATGCGCCCAATGCCTTGCACGGCAGAGCCGGACCACGTGCCCAAAACGGGCTTTTGATAGAGTGGAGCAGTCAGTGCATCGGTCAACAGAGTCACGGGGGAGCGACGCTGTGCAAGCGTTTGCACGCAATAGACTGGGTAGTCAAATGCCTGGCGCACGAGCAGCGCGTCATGTAAGGTCTGGCTGTTACAAAGGATCAGGTGTGCTCCCGCGCAGGGGCGCGGTATCCGATTGGTTCGAAAGCCAAGATAGTGCTTGGCATAAAGCTTGCCTGCAGTACGGTATAAGCCAAAGGTGAGCGCGTGAATGGGCTTGCAATGCGCACCCTGCTCGGTTGGTGTGACGGTCTTACTCATCGGCTTGCGTACCAAAGGTGTCGGGGGTGATGGCAGCCGCGGTGGTAGACTGAATTGCACCGGGGTAATCCCCGTCTACCAAGGGCTCGACCGAAAGCGCAAGCGTGCTGCTTGCGCACAGCGTCAGATAGATCAGATCGTAGCCGTAAGCGGAAGTATCTGCGGAGGTATAAACGGGAGTTACGGTCAGCGTGTCAGCCCCTTCGGCAAATGTAACGGTAAAGGTCTTGCAATCCTTTTCGGTTGCCGAGCGATATAAAAGCAAATGGTGCGTTGTGGTGCCGTCACCGTTGTCCGTTTTGCCGTGCAGCACGTAGTGACCGATATCGTCGCGCTCGGGGGCAGAGCAGAGTGCCAGCCAATCCGCCACAGCCGTGTTTTGGCTTGCAGCAGCCTTGGAAATGCCGCGTACCCAGCTGCTTTGATATTGTGTACCGGTTTCGGTTGCGGTCGTGCCGTATTCTGCGGTGCCGTCTTTTTCGGGTTGATTTGTGCCTTGCGCCGTGCATGCGCTGCTGATGCACAGCATGATCAGCGCAGCGGCAAGCAATCTGGTATATTTCATAGAGAACTCTCCTGCTTTTTGTCTTTTCTCCATTATATCATATAGGTGCGCGTATGTCACGCTTTTTTTGAAAAAATATTATTTTTTCCGCAAATGCGATGATGTGACCATATCCGCCACAAGAGAGGGCGTATAATGGGGACGGAGGTGAAGGATTTGGACGTTTACGCGGATCTGTTGTTTTTGGTCAATTTCAGCATGGACTTTTTGTGCCTGTATCTGAGCATCAGGCTGCTGCATCTGCCGCGTGTGCGGTGGCGCATGCTGTCAGCGGCTGCTTTGGGCGGTGTGTATAGCGTGGTCGCGCTGTTCTTGTCGGTGGGAGCATGGTTCGCGCTTGCGTTGGATATCGGCACGTGCATTGCCATGTGTGCGCTGTGCGCCGCAGGAAAAGGCGTACGGCTTGGCAGAGTGCTTTTGCTGTGCGGTACGTATTTCGGGGTTTCCGCGCTCATGGGTGGTGGTATGACGGCGATTTATCACTTGCTTAGCAAGGCGGATCTGCCACTTGATGACGTTCCGGGTGACGGCATTTCAGCTTGGATATTTCTGATGCTTGCCGCGCTTGCTGCCCTGACAGCAGCGTTTGGCGGCAGATTGTTTTCAAGACAGACGGCTGTGCGAAGCTGCACCGTGCGCATACGGCTGGCAGGGGTCACTTGGGAGATGACGGGGCTGTGTGATAGCGGAAACCTGCTTTGCGATCCCATCAGCGGCACGCCCGTCATTGTAGCAGACCGGCAAACGTGGCTGTCAGCTTTGCCCGATGCGCTGCGCCGCGCGGTGGAGAGTGAGGGCAGGCAGGGCATCCCCCTTTCCGATGGAAAACGCGTGCGCATCGTGCCCATGCACACCGCACAAAGCAGCGGTATGGCGGTGGCGCTGCTGCCGGATGAAATATTGCTTACGGACCTGGGCGGCAAAACAAGAGCGGTGCATGCGCTGATCGCCCCGTCGGGTGAGCCCTTGCAGGGGGAATACCGTGCCGTCGTGCCTGCAACGCTGTTACAGTAAAGGAGAGAATATGCGTAAGATCAGAGAATTATTATGGAAGCTTAAGCAAAAGCTGTCAAAGAAGAACGGTATATACTACATAAACGGGCCGGAGCTTTTGCCCGCGCCCTATACACCCGAGCGCGAGGCAGAGGTGATTGCAGCACTGGAGGCGGGCGATCCCGACGCGCGTACGGCACTCATCGAGCACAATCTGCGCCTTGTAGTGTACATTGCAAAAAAGTTTGAGTGTACGGGTACGGGAATCGAGGACTTGATCTCCATCGGCACCATCGGGCTTTGCAAGGCGGTGGGCACGTTCCGCTCGGATAAGAATATCAAGCTTGCCACGTACGCCTCGCGCTGTATTGAAAACGAGATCTTGATGCATTTGCGCAAGCAATCGGGCAAGGGCGGTGAAGTATCGCTCGACGAGCCGCTCAACGTGGATTTTGACGGCAACGAGCTGCTGCTCTCGGATATCCTGGGCAGCGAGGAGGAGGGGATTGTGTACGAGATCGAGCAAAGGGAGGAACGCGAGGCGATACGGCGCGCGGTGGCATCCTTGGACGAGCGTGAGCGGCTGATCATCGAACTGCGCTACGGTCTTGGGGGTAGAGAAGAGATGACGCAAAAGGAGGTTGCAACCTATCTCGGAATCTCGCAGTCGTACATTTCAAGGCTGGAGAAAAAGATCATTACTGAGCTGCGCGATCGTATGACAAATGTCTGAGTCCTGAACAGCACGATAAAAAAGGAAAGCCCGATAGGGCTGCAAAATTAGCGAAAAAAATTGAACAAAGGGCTGCTTGGCAAGGCAGCCCTTAATGCTTTCAAATAGTAATTGCCGCAGGCGCGGGCGATCACTGATCGCCCCTACGGCTGTTTTTGTTTGGGCTTTACTTAACAAAACCCACAACATAGTCACTCGTAGGGGCGATCAGCGATCGCCAGCACCTACGGCAATTACTGTTTGAAAGCATTGGTCTTTGATTATTTTACCGCTTATCCCGCAGCCCTATGGAGCTTTTCTTATTATTTTCTGATCTCTTTATCCAATAATACACACACAGTCGTGCCGATCAAGGACAGCGTGATCAGCGACCCGACCGCCAGATAATACGTGACCCCTAAAAGCAGAGGCGCAAGCGAGAGAAGGGAAGCAGCAGCCGATACGCACAGCACGGGCATGAGCATCCGCTTGCCGACAAACAGA
>JAGBXH010000326.1 GCA_017629395.1 Clostridia bacterium
TAGAAGAGTGGTTGTGGAAACGGTTGATCTGATCCGTCAGTACAAGCAGTACGACGAGGTGGTCAATGCGGTCAATCGTGTCAATCTGCGTGTGTACGAAGGCGAGTTCGTCGCCATTATCGGCTCGTCCGGCTCGGGCAAATCAACGCTGCTGCATACCATGGCAGGCTTGGACAGACCCAATGCGGGCAAGGTCATCATTCGCGGGCAGGAGATCACCGCCATGGCACCCGATGAGCTGGCGCGTTTCCGAGGCAATCATATCGGTATGGTGTTTCAAAGCCATAACTTGATTCCGCAGTTTACTGCGCTTGAAAATATCCTTGTGCCCACGCTGATGTGTAACAAGGAGGATATTTCCTATGAGGAAAACCTCAAAAAGCTGGTAGCGTCGTTGGGGCTCGGTGACAGATTGCACCATCTGCCCAGCGAGCTTTCGGGAGGTCAGATGCAAAGAGTTGCCATTGCGCGTGCGCTGATCAATCTGCCCTTGGTGGTGTTTGCCGACGAGCCTACGGGAAATCTGGACAGAGAAAATGCGGACGAGGTGTTGGATCTGCTGCTGGAAACCAAGGATCTGCTTGGTCAGACGCTGATTATGGTCACGCACGATATGGCGATTGCCGAACGCGCAGACCGCGTGTTCCGCATGGATAACGGGCAGATCATTTCCTCTAAGGTCAATAAGAAGGAGGAACAGGTATGAATATTCAAGGCATACAAAAGCTGACGCTTCTGGATTTTCCCGACCGCACGGCATGCACCGTGTTTACGGGCGGGTGCAATATGCGTTGTCCGTTCTGCCACAATGCGTCCTTGGTGCTGCGTCCGGGCGAGAACCCCGCGTATTTTGAGGAGGAGATCTACGCGTTCCTCAAAAAGCGGCAGGGAATTCTGGACGGCGTTGCCATCACAGGCGGTGAGCCGCTTTTGCAGCACGGACTGGAGGAGTTTATTGTGCGCGTGCGCGAGCTTGGCTTTGCCGTCAAGCTTGATACCAACGGCTCTTATCCCGATCGCTTGGCGTCGCTGATCGATAAGGGGCTGCTGGATTACATCGCCATGGACGTCAAAAACAGCCGCGAGAAGTATGCGCAAACGGTGGGGATCAAAAGCTTTGATACCGCCCCCATTGAGCAAAGCATTGCGCTGCTGCGGTCATCCGGCGTGCCGTTTGAGCTGCGTACCACCGTGGTAAGGGAGCTGCACTCGGCTGAGGATATTGAGGATATGGGCGTCTGGCTGCAAGGAGATCACGCACACTATCTGCAGGGCTTTATCGATTCGGGAGATCTGATCAAAAAAGGGCTTAGCGGATATGACAAAAACCAAATGGAAGATTTGGTCAATGTGCTCAAAGCCTACGTTCCGAGGGCACAGCTTCGCGGCGTTTGATGCACATACCACAATATATTGTGTTAAAATTCAAAAAAATATCAAAATATTGTGTCAAAAGGGGTTGACAAATCCCGCGACTTATAGTATACTGTAAAAGCACCACGTTCGGTGTTTTTACAGTATTTTTTATTTTTCAACATATTTTAACAAATTTCATGACAAAAGGAGAGAGCTATGTACAAGGTATTAAAAAGAGACGGCAAGGTTGTAGATTTTAATCTGAGCAAGATTTCGGACGCGATCAAGATGGCGTTCGAGGCACAGGAAAGACAGTTCCATCCCAGCGTGATCGACTTTTTGGCACTCAAGGTCACCGCAGACTTTGAACCCAAGATCAAGGACGGTCTGATCGCGGTTGAGGACGTGCAGGATAGTGTAGAAAACGTACTGGTACAGGGCGGCTACGGTGACGTGGCTAAGGCATACATTCTCTACCGCAGACAGAGAGAGAAGATGCGTAACATGAAGTCCACCATTCTGGACTACAAGGAGATCGTGGACAAGTACGTCAAGAACACCGACTGGAGAGTCAAGGAGAACTCTACCGTGACCTACTCCGTAGGCGGTCTGATCCTTTCCAACTCCGGCGCTATCACCGCAAACTACTGGTTGTCCGAGATCTACGACGACGAGATCGGCAATGCGCACAGAAACGCGGACATTCATATTCACGACCTTTCCATGCTGACCGGCTATTGCGCAGGTTGGTCGCTCAAGCAGCTGATCCAGGAGGGCCTTGGCGGCGTGACCGGTAAGATCACCTCCGCGCCCGCAAAGCACCTGGCAACCCTTTGCAACCAGATGGTCAACTTCCTTGGCATCATGCAGAACGAGTGGGCAGGCGCGCAGGCGTTCTCCTCGTTCGATACGTATCTTGCTCCCTTCGTAAAGGCTGATAATCTCAACTACGATCAGGTCAAGAAGTGCATCGAGTCCTTTATCTACGGTGTCAATACTCCCTCCCGTTGGGGCACGCAGGCACCCTTCTCCAACATTACGCTTGACTGGACCGTTCCCGCAGACCTTGCTGAGCTCAACTGCATCGTAGGCGGCAAGGAAATGGACTTCAAGTATAAGGATTGTAAGGCTGAGATGGATATGGTCAACAAGGCGTTCATCGAGACCATGATCGAGGGCGACGCGCACGGCAGAGGCTTCCAGTATCCTATCCCCACCTACTCCATTACCTCCAACTTTGACTGGTCCGAGACCGAGAACAACAGACTGCTCTTCGAAATGACCGCAAAGTACGGCACTCCCTATTTCTCCAACTATATCAACAGCGATATGGAGCCCAGCGACGTGCGCTCCATGTGCTGCAGACTGCGTCTTGACCTGCGTGAGCTGCGCAAGAAGTCGGGCGGCTTCTTCGGCTCGGGTGAGTCCACCGGCTCCGTTGGCGTCGTGACCATCAACATGCCCAGAATTGCTTATCTTGCAAAGGACGAGGCTGATTTCTACAAGCGTCTTGATCACATCATGGACGTTGCTGCAAGATCGCTTAAGATCAAGAGAACCGTTATCACCAAGCTGCTGGACGAGGGTCTGTACCCCTACACCAAGCGTTACCTTGGCACCTTCAACAATCACTTCTCCACCATTGGTCTTGTCGGCATGAACGAAGCGGGCTTGAACGCAAAGTGGATCGGCAAGGATATGACCCATACCGAGACCCAGGAGTTCTCCAAGCAGGTGCTGGATCACATGAGAGAGCGTCTGTCCGACTACCAGGAGGAGTACGGCGATCTGTACAACCTCGAGGCAACTCCCGCAGAGTCTACCTCCTTCCGTCTTGCTAAGCATGACGTAGCACGCTACCCCGACATCAAGACCGCAACCGAGAAGGGTCAGACTCCCTACTATACCAACTCCTCGCACCTGCCCGTTGACTATACCGCGGACATCTTTGAGGCTCTGGATATTCAGGACGAGCTGCAGACCCGCTACACCTCGGGTACCGTATTCCATGCATTCCTTGGCGAAAAGCTGCCCTCCTGGAAGGCAGCGGCTACGCTGGTCAGAAAGATCGCTGAGAACTACAAGCTGCCTTACTATACCATGTCTCCCACCTATTCCGTTTGCCGTACCCACGGCTATATCGCAGGCGAGCAGTATACCTGCCCCGAGTGCGGTGAGGTGACCGAGGTTTACAGCCGTATCACCGGTTATTATCGTCCCGTTAAGAACTGGAACGACGGTAAGAGCGCAGAATTCCAGATGCGTAAGGAATACGACATTAAGTCCAGTATGGAAAAGTTTGATGCGCGTGCTCCCAAGGAAGAGCAGACCGAAGAGGTCGAGGCTTGCGCTTGCGAGTCTGATGGCGGCAAGCTGATCCTGTTTGCAACCAAGACCTGCCCCAACTGCAAGATGGCTTGCGTGTTCCTGGATAAGGCAGGACTGGCTTACGAAAAGCTGTATGCAGAGGAGAACCCCGATCTGGCAAAGGAATACGGCATCAAGCAGGCTCCCACGCTGGTAGTCGTGCGCGATGACGGCAGTTTCCAGACCGTTGCAAACGTTTCCAATATCCGTAAGTTTATCGAGGAGAGCGTAAACGCTTAATTCCAAGTCATGAAGTATGATATTATCGTAATCGGCGCAGGGCCCGCGGGCATGACCGCGGCTCTGTACGCCGCAAGAGCCGACCGACAGGTACTGCTGCTGGAAAAGGAAAGCTTTGGCGGTCAGGTCGTATTCTCTCCCAAAATTGAAAATTATCCCGGCTTTTTGCAAATGAGCGGCAACGACTTTGCAGATAAGCTGATCGAGCAGGTGCTGGAGCAGGGCGTCACGGTTGAGCTTGACGAGGCTGTGGAGATCCGCGACGGCAATACCAAAACGGTCGTATGTGCATCGGGTGCGGAATTTGAGTGCGGTGCGGTAATCATCGCAACAGGCTCAAAGCACCGTATGCTGGGACTGGAAAATGAGGAAAGCTTTGTCGGGAACGGCATTTCCTTCTGTGCCGTGTGTGACGGTGCGTTTTACCAAGGGCAAAACGTGGCGGTTATCGGCGGCGGCAATTCTGCGTTGCAGGAGGCAGTGCTTTTGTCCGACCTTTGTGCCAAGGTCACCATTGTGCAAAACCTTGATTATCTGACGGGCGAGGGCAAGCTGGTTTCGCTGCTTTCCACCAGAGATAACGTAGACTATATTTATGGTGCTACCGTGGAAAAGTTCCTTGGTGACGGGGAGCTGACGGGTCTGATTTTGAATCAGAAGGGTACGAAAGTGCGCCTTGACGTGGACGGTGTGTTCGTAGCGATCGGTCAAGTACCGGTCAACGACGCGTTTGCACCCGTGGCAGAGCTGGACGCACGCGGTTACGTCATTGCAGGCGAGGATTGCCTGACCAAGACTCCGGGCGTATTTGTGGCAGGGGACTGCCGCACCAAGAGCATCCGACAGATCACCACCGCATGCGGTGACGGCGCAGTTGCCGCCATGACCGCTTGCAGATACCTTGGTGAGCAATAAGAAAAAAGGACTGACACGCGTCAGTCCTTTCTTAAGCTATTGTGAAAGTTTTTGCGTCGCTTTTCTCAAAAAGCGACCGCCCATCCAAGGGCGCGTAGCCCTTGGTCGCCTCCGCAGAGGCGAAATATCTTATTCGCTGTTTTTGGTTCTTTTTGCAGCTCCTTGCTCAAAAAGAACGGAGTGGGTTTTCTCACATTATACCCCAACAATCAGAAAAAGGACCGACGAAGGCTCGTCAGTCCTTTTCCTTTTGTTGTTTGCCTGTCAGCAGGCTGTCTATGCTCGTGCCCAGTACGTCGGCAAGGTCGTCCAGCCATACCGGGTTGGGAAAAGCCAAGCCGCGCTCCCATTTGGAGACGGCTTGAGGGGATACCCCCATCCTTTGTGCAAGCATTTCCTGAGTCAGCCCCTGATCCCGACGCAGCTGCGCAATGCGTGCGCCGAGCTGTTCCAGCACGATCATCGGTATCCATCTCCTTTTTCGTTGGGGTGCATATACCCTTTGGGGCAAGCCCTGTTTGAGCCTGCCCCGCGGGGGATGGATGTGTCATGATCCGAGCAGAGAAGAGTGGGAGCTCTTCGATCAGCGGATTAGTCGCGCCAACCCGAAAGGCGCGAGTCACAGCATCCGAATTTGTTCGAGTTTGTCATAACTCCGCCTCCTTTCCTTTCACCGCAGTTTTGCTGCAGCTTGAATTTCACGCTCCCGCGTGATGACCTTATTATAGCAGAGGTTTTGCGGTTTGTCAATCAACCCGTGGTTTATGTAATTGGTTTTTATGAAATTGGCGTAAGAGGGGAACACTGAGGAATTTCTCTCCGTTCTTTTTGAGCAAAGAGGCACAAAAAGAACCAAAAATGCCGTTGGGAATTGTTTCGCCTCTGCGGAGGCGACCAAGGGCTGCGCGCCGGTTAAGTTTTGGATGCTGGACTTCGCAGAAGTCCAACATCAAGGTGGCGTCAGAAGCACTTGCAAGTACAACCACATTCACACGCCACCATGCTTTTCTGAAAAAAGGTCGATCAAAAACTTTCATGATTGAGTCGTCCGTGTGGTGGAGGCGGAGAGCAGGGGAGTGACCGTTTTGGTTTTTCTCTTGCCCAAAATCGCCCGCATCATTTCAAATTCGTCCGCTCCGATGCAGCGCGTGACAAGCAAGAGCCCCAGATAGAGCAGCGCGGTCAGCGTGATCTGCAGTACCAGCGTGCCTGCCGTTGGTTGCAGCAAGAGTAAGGTGCTGAGTAAATGTACGCATGCGGTAGCCCCCGTAATGCACAGAATTGGACCGAATACGTGCCCGAATATGCGTAATTTGGGTTTGACAATGGCGATCATACGCACCAAGGAAAGTGTCGTATTGAGCATTTCCGTAAAATAGATGGTGAAAATATAGCCCGCAACACCGAATTTTGGCACTAAAATGATCACTAAGATCACAGAGGTCAGCGCGTCAATGATGTTGACGTTCATGGAATATACCTGTTGCCCCATGCCCTTGAGTACTGCGTCCACCGCGCTGTCAATGTACATCACGGGAATGAGCGGTGCAAGCGCAGCGATCATGCTGCCAGCTTGCAAGGAATCGTAGATTACAAGTCCCAGCCCGTGCGAAAAGCACAGCATGATCCCCGCCACACCTACCGAAAACATCATGGAAATACCGAAAATACGCCTGGAGACGCGCCGCACGCGCTCCATCTGATCCTGCACCTTTGCCTCTGCCACCTCGGGGATCAAAAGACCTGCAAAGGAGGAAATAAACGCGGAGGGGAACAGCACCACGGGCAGCACCATGCTGTGCAGCACGCCGTAGGATGCAAGTGCGCTTTCCCACGATGCACCGCTGCGCGAAAGTCCGCGCGGGATGAGGATATGCTGCAGCGTGATCAGCCCCGAACGCGCATACGAGCTGAACGCAACGGGCAGGGTAATGCCCAAAATTTTACCCGTTACACCGCTTTGCGTGCTCTTATGTGCTGTTTTCAAGTGCTTGTGATCGGTTAAATAGAGAAATACAGAGAAAATCAGCTCAAACACCTGCGTCAGCAGCGTGCCCAGTACCAAAGCAAGGCAGGCGTATGCCACGCCCTTGGGGAGCAGCAGGGAAAGAAAGAACGCCGTACCAAAAATGCGCAAGCCTTGCGAGGATAGCTGCACCGCAGCGTTTTTCCACACGCGCCGCACGGCGGTGAAATAGCCGTTCAAGCAGGAGCAGATCGCTACCGCAGGGAGCGAGATTGCCAACACGCGCAAGGGCAGCACCGTGCGTGCGTCCTTGAGCCATTGCGCGCCCGCAATGGGTGCACCGAAAAATAGTAACGCCCCCGCAAGCGTGCCGAAAAACAGGCTGATCCCCAGCGCACGGGAAGCATATTTGCGCGCAAGTGCGCGGTCACCCTTGCCCAGTGCATCGGCAACCGTGCGCGTCGTGCCCAAGTGGATGCCCGAGCAGGCAAGCGTGACCGCAAAGCCGTATACGCCTGACAAGAGGGAATACAGCCCCATTGCCTGCGCGCCCGCCTTGCCCGCCACGTAGGCGTTAAAGCCCACCCCGATCGCACGCATGAGCAGCGTCACGCCCACCATCAAAAGCGAGTTGTAAAAAAATCTCCCCGTCCTGCTCACCTTGCCTTGCATACCTGTCCTCCGCATTTCAAACACTACTCTATTTTATGATGCAAAAAAGGCTTGTATGACCTTGCATACGCGCGTGAAGTGTGATATAATAGACCCAAGAGGTGATGACTATGGAAAAATATCATATTTTGTGCGGCGTTGACCGCCGTGACGCGCTGGAAAAGGCTGTCAAGGGCAAAAAGGTTGCGCTGCTGACAGCGGCATCGGGCGTGGATAGCCGAGCCGTGCCCACTTGGCGCATTTTGCGCGATATGGGCGTGCTGCGTGCGCTGTTTGCCCCCGAGCCTGGCCTTTGCTCCAATTTGCAGGACGGCAGATACCAGGACGAGCAGGACAAGCCCGACCCTTTATTTGGCGTGTGCGTGTATAATCTCAATTCCAAGGGGCATCCGCGCCTGGACGAGATCCTTGCCGGCGTGGACGCTGTCGTGTATGATATTCAGGACGTGGGCGCGCGTTACTATACCTATCTTTGTAATCTGACGCAGGTGATGCGTGCAGCAGCACGCGTGCATATCGAGGTCATTGTGCTGGACAGACCCAACCCCATCGGCGGTGAGAAGATCGAGGGCGAGATTTTGGACGAGCGGTTTTCCTCGTTTATCGGAGAGTTTGCCATTCCGACGCGTTACGGCATGACCGTGGGCGAA
>JAGBXH010000327.1 GCA_017629395.1 Clostridia bacterium
AAGACCATTGCCATGTTCTACTGGACCTGGCACACCGGCGGCTTCCTTGTAGACGAGCCTGTTAACCTGCAAAAATACAGCGAACAGTACCCTGAAGCAATGAGAGATTTCAACAACGAGATCTGGAAGGGCACCTCCTCCTATTGGTGGAACGAATCCATCTACGGCTTCTACAGCGGCGAAGACCCCTGGGTACTGCGCAAGCAAGCAGAGCTGCTGACCAACGCGGGCGTTGACGTCATCTTTACCGATAACACCAACGGTGACCACACCTGGTATGCAGCCTACAACGCGCTGCTCAAGGAATGGGATGACGCCATGACCGACGGTCTGAATACCCCCAAGCTTTCCTTCATGCTTCCCTTCTGGGATAAGTCCTATACTAATATGCAGGTTTCTGCGATCTATCAGGACATCTTCCGTACGAACAAGTACCCCAATCTCTGGTACTACTACGAGGGTAAGCCCATGATCATGGCGATCAAGGAATCCTTCAACCCCAACACCTCGCCCCTTGAAAAGGAGATCTCCAAGTTCTTCACCTTCCGCGCAGGTGAGCCCAGCTACGTGGCAAGCAACCCCGACGTCAAGAGCTGGGGCTGGCTGTCCATGTATCCGCAGGCAAAGCACTTTGCTTCCTCCAAGGATAAGTCCAACGGCGTGGTCGAGCAGATCACCGTCGGCATTGCCATGAACCACAACTATAAGCTGCATGAGCTGGCTGCCATGAGCGGTGACTTTATCGCAGGCAGATCCTACTCCTCTATCTATCCCGACCGCTATGCTAAGGAAGGCGCAGAGGCTTCCAAGTGGGGCTACAACTTCGCAGAGCAGTGGGCATACGCGCTCGAGGTCGATCCCAAGGTCGTATTCGTCACCGGCTGGAACGAGTTCCGCGTAGGCAGATACGAGACCTGGCCCGAGGGCAGCCCTGCAGCAGTGCCCAACGCTTTCCCCGACCAGTACAACGACGAATTCTCCCGTGACATTGAGCCCACAAAGGGTGCGCTCAAGGACCACTACTACTATCAGCTGGTCAACTTCGTTCGTCAGTTCAAGGGCGTAAATCCCATTCCTACACCCAGCGGCAAGGTCACCATTGATATCGCCGCAGGTCAGGATCAATGGAAGGCTGTTGAGCCCTACTTCGGCGCTTACATCGGCAACACCGCGCACAGAGATCACGCAGGCTACGGCGATCTGGTCTACACCGAGACCTCGGGCAGAAACGACATCATCGGTGCACAGGTAGCACGCGATGACGAGTTCGTGTACTTCAACGTAGAGTGTGCGGACAACATCACCCCCTACACCGACAAGCTGTGGATGACTCTGTACCTTGACACCGACCAAGGCAATCAGGGCTGGGAAACCTTTGAATACGTCATCAACAAGTCTGCGGCATCCGCGAACACCGTAGTTCTTGAAAAGTTCTCCGGCAACGGCTACGAGAGCACCAAGGTTGCAGACTGCGCTTACACCGTGGACGGCAGATACATGACAATCAAGGTGGCAAAGAGCGATCTCGGACTTTCGGGTGACGACTACACCATCAACTTCTCCTGGACAGACAACGTCCACGACGAAGGCAACTACGAGCAGTTCTCCGGTGACATTATGGACTTCTACATCTCCGGTGACGTTGCTCCCGGTGCACGCTTCAAGTACAGCTTTGTAAGCGGCAAGACAGCAGCAGAAGAGGAATCCTCCTCCGATGAGCAGACCATTGCTCCCGAGGGTGGCGAGACCACCGCAGAGGGTCTTTCCGAGCAGGTGACCGATCCTGCAGAGGTCAAGAAGGGCTGCAAGGCATTCGCAGCAGGCGCAGCTATCGCTTGCGCAGCAGCTGCAGCAGTTGTGCTCGGCAAGCGCAAGGACGACTAATTCTTTATCAACTTCATGGGGATCTTACAATCTAAGATCCCCATGTTTTTTACATCGTAAAAACGAATAAGGAGAGCTTTTATGAAAACCCTCTACCTCAAAAAATCCTTGTCCCTGATTTTAGGCGTACTGCTTGCGCTGGGCGCTTGCTCCGCAGCGGTAATCGGCGCATCGGCGGCAAGGGGATACGATTACTGTGTACAAAACGGATCGGGCACGCGCGAGCCCTGGCGCGTGGAAGGAACGCTTTCCTACCGCGCGATCGTGAACGGCTCCTTTACCGCATTTTCCTTTGCCATGCCCACCTGGAACAATGCCGAATCTCACGCTGTGCTGTCCGTATACAAGTGGCTGGGCAGCTATGAAGAGACCGTGGCGGCAAAGCCCATTGCCTCCAGATCCTACAATCCCTTGACGGACAACGGACAGCATTGGGTGGAATTTGACAGCCAGCCCGCAGGCGAGTACCTCTTCCATATCTCCGAGGGCAGCTACGACGTGGGCGTGTGGACTCACACAAACCCCAAGGATCCCAAGGGATTTTTATACGTAAACGGAAAAGAACAGAGAGGTGAGCCCGAATTGCGCATCCGCTTAGAAGCCGCTACGAATCCCCCCTTCGGCATCTGCGAGCCCTCGCAGGACCAGCTGATCAAAGCGGAGCTTTATCCGCAAGGATCCGGGGATGCCATCTTTGACGTCAACGAAAGCCTCGGAATCCACCTCAACGCGGGTGCTCCCTTCACCGGTATAGAAGCCAAGTTCGGCACCTATCACGTGACCGACCTTTCCATGACCGTATCCGTCTATGCCTGGAAGGGCAGCTATGCAGACACCGTTGCAGGCACTCCCTTGACCCAAGCGAAAAACGTGTTGGCAGACAACCAATACGCAGCCTTTGCATTTGACAAGGTGCCTGCGGGTGAATACCTGCTTTTATTCCACGAAATGACCAGCGCACCCGCCGCGTACGTGTACAGAGACGTGCAGAACACCAACGTATCCGTTTACGCAGACGGTATTCTTACGGATGAGCTGCGCATTTACCCCTGCGTGCGCATGCATTTCGCTGCCCCTGCAGAGGCATACTACCTTTCCATATCTCCCGATACAAACAAGCCTGACGGCAAGCACACCACCCCCGACGAATACGTCATTCCCTCCGACAGCCTGATCTATACCCACCCCGTCCTGCCCGACACCTGGGTATTTACCGACGGACTTGGCAGAGTATCTCTGACCAACGCAGAGGTGGGAGATCCCAAGCAGGACAAAACGCTTGCAATGTTCTACTGGACCTGGCACGTCAGCGGCAACTCGCGCCTGGAGCCCGAAAAGCTGCAGGAGCTTTCTACACAATACCCCGATCAGATGCAGGACTACAACGCCCCCATCTGGCAGCAGCTTGGCTACAAGGCATTTTTCTGGAACGAGCCCATTTACGGCTTCTACCACGGCGATGATGCATGGGTGCAGCGCAAGCAAGCCGAGCTGCTTGCCAATGCAGGCGTGGACGTTGTTTTTACCGACAACACCAACGGCACCAATACCTGGCGTCAAAGCTACACCTCGCTGATGAGCACGTGGTCGGATGCCATGCAGGACGGCGTGCTGACCCCCAAGGTTTCCTTCATGTTCCCCTTCCATGACCAGAATCAGACCAACGTGCAGACCCAGCTGATCTATCAGGACGTTTTCCGCCAAAACAAGTGGCAGGAGCTTTGGTTCTACCTTGACGGCAAGCCCATGCTCATGGGACTTGCGGACAGCTTTAACGCATCCAGATCCGCAACGGAAAAGGAGATCAGCAAATTCTTTACCTTCCGCCAAGGCGAGCCCGAATACGTGGTGCCCACCACCAAGCTTGCAAGCTGGGGCTGGCTGTCCATGTACCCGCAGGCAAAGCATTACAAAGACAGACATGCACAAGACGCGGGCATCGTCGAGCAGATCACGGTAGGCGTGGCACAAAACCACAACTACGTAAAGCACCTGCTCTCCGCCATGAACGGCGACAACATTTCGGGCAGATCCTACACCCTGGCTTATCCCGATCGCTACGAAAAGGAAGGCGCAGAGGCTTCCAAGTGGGGCTACAACTTCGCGGAGCAATGGAATTACGCGCTCGAGGTTGACCCTGCCGTTGTATTCGTCACCGGCTGGAACGAATGGACCGCCTCCCGCTTTGAAAACTGGATCCAGGGCTCGGATGCCATGGTCAACAACGCATTCCCCGACCAGTTCAACGACGAATACTCCCGTGACATCGAACCCACCAAGGGCGCGCTCAAGGATCACTACTACTATCAGCTGGTCAACTTCGTTCGTCAGTATAAGGGTGCAAGACCCATTCCCGCCCCCGGCAGCAAGGTGACCATTGATATCACCGCAGGTCAGGAGCAATGGAAGGCTGTTGAGCCCTACTTCGGCGCTTACATCGGCAATACCGAGCACAGAGATGCATCGGGCTACGGCACGCTCCATTACACCGAGACCTCGGGCAGAAACGACATCATCGGTGCGCAGGTCGCACGTGACGACGAGTTCGTTTACTTCAACGTAGAGTGCGCAGCCGACATCACCCCCTACACCGACAAGCTGTGGATGACCCTGTATCTTGACACCGACCAAGGCAATCAGGGTTGGGAGACCTTTGAGTACGTGATCAACAAGTCCGCGGCATCCGCGAACACAGTAGTTCTTGAAAAGTTCTCCGGCAACGGCTACGATTCCGTCAAGGTTGCAGATTGCGCCTACACCGTGGACGGCAGATACATGACAATCAAGGTGGCAAAGAGCGATCTCGGACTTTCGGGTGACGACTACACAATCAACTTCTCCTGGACCGACAACGTCCACGACGAGGGCGATTACGACAAATTCTCCGGCGACATTATGGACTTCTACATCTCCGGCGACGTTGCTCCCGGTGCGCGCTTCAAGTACAGCTATATCAGCACGCAGCAGAACGCACAGGGTGAGCAGACCTCCTCCGAAGAGCAGGTGACCACAGAGCCCGAAATCCCCTCCGAGCAGGAAACCGAACCCGCAGAGGCAAAGAAGGGATGCAAGGCATTCGCAGCGGCAGGTGCCGTGATGGCAATGGCAGCGGGTGCAGCCGTCGTGCTCAAAAAGAAGAAGGATTGATCAAGCAATACCCGTAAGGGAAGCCGCAAAAGCGGCTTCCCCTTTTTTGTATGCTACCGCATTGACATTGTGCTAAAAATATGCTAAAATGATAGCGTAAATACATCAAGGAGATTCCTTATGAGAAAGTTGATGATATTCCCGCTGCTCTTAACTCTTTGCTGCGGCATGCTTGCCGCTTGCCAAGGCACACCAAGCGACATCAATACCACCGATACAAAGGAAACTACCACCATGGCCGAAACACAAGAAATGACAACACCCGAACAGACCACCGAACCCCAATCGATCGACCCTGCGACGCTCTCGCTCACGACCTACACGCTGCCCCAAGACATAGCGCACTTCAAGCAGCACGGCAGACTCATCCCGCTTTCCGACGGGCTTGCCTGCGACCACACTATGTCGGGCATTGAGTTTGCAGGCGTCATGTACGGCGAGGTCAAGCTGACGCTTTCGGTTACGGCAGACACCTACTTCACGGTCTTTATCGACGGCGAGAGGGTGGAGAACAGATTTGCCGCCACCACAGACACAACCGAGCTGGTCATCGCAAACTTTGACACCGCCGAGGTGCACAACGTGCGCATTGTCAAGCAGACTGAGCCGCAATTCTCGCTGTGTACGCTAAAGTCCGTCACGCTGACGGGTGAGCTTGGCGACGCTCCCGCAGACAAGCCGATCTATATTGAATTTTTGGGCGACAGCATTACCTGCGGCTACGGCAATCTCGGTGACCACACCTCCCAAAATCCCGGCACCGCACTCTGGGAGGACGGCACGCAGGCATTTGCAGGCGCAACCGCACTTGCGCTGGATGCCGATTGCTCGATCATCAGCTGCAGCGGTATCGGTGCAAACAAGGGCTACCCGACTTTTGACATGCAGCAATACTACGAAAAGGCATCCTATTACCGCGATCAGACAGAGGATCACGTATTTGGCAGAGTGCCTGACGTGGTGGTTATCAATTTGGGCACCAACGATGCCGGCATGGGTGCAACCGAGCAGGGCTTTCAGGACAGCGTCAGAAACCTGATCACCTTGATCCGCACCGTCTACGGCAAAGACGTGCCGATCGTATGGGTGCACAATATGATGGGCGAATGTCGCTTTGCGTGGACGGAGACGGTGCTGGACGAGCTGGGCGGCAAGAGCGCAGGCATTTACGTGCTGCGCGCCTCCGCAAACCACGAGGGCGGCAACGGTCACCCCACGCTTGCACACCATGCGGCTGTGGCAAAAAGGCTGACCAAGGAAATCCAAAAGCTCTTGCAGGATGATTAATGCGCCTGCAAATGACAAATACTAAATCAATTATAGGAAAGGAAATATAACTATGGCACTTTTACACGTAACAAAGGATAATTTTGAAGAACTGCTCCACGCTGACAAGCCCGTACTGCTGGACTTTTTTGCAGAATGGTGCGGTCCCTGCCGCATGATCGCTCCCACCATTGAGGAGATCGCAAACGAACGCGACGATATCATCGTCGGCAAGATCAACGTTGACGAAGAGGGCGAGCTGGCGCAGGCTTACGGCGTGATGTCCATTCCCACGCTCATCGTGCTCAAGGACGGCAAGGTGGCAAACCAGGCAACCGGCGCACGCCCCAAGGCTGGCATTCTGGCACTGCTTTGATCTATGGAACACATTTACGACGTACTCATCTTAGGCGGCGGCCCTGCGGGCTACTCCGCCGCGCTTTACACCGCGCGCGCAGGGCTTGACACGCTGGTCATTGAAAAGATCTGCCCCGGCGGACAGATGGCAACCACCGACATCATTGATAATTACCCCGGCTTTGACGCAGGCGTTGACGGCATTGAGCTGGGCATGAAAATGGCAGCGGGTGCAGAACGCTTTGGCGCAAAAAGCGCGTATGCGGAAATTACCGAGGTGGATCTTGC
>JAGBXH010000328.1 GCA_017629395.1 Clostridia bacterium
ATAATCGTCCATAAAGCTGCCGTAGAGGTAGCAAAGATCTTCGGGCAGGGTAGGCACCCCCGCATGGAACGCCTTTTCAAGTGCCTTGAGTGTGCTTTGGATCTCGGTGCGTCTGCCCGCCTCCTTATAGGTGCGAATGATCTCGTCGCGCTGCTTGAAGTATTCCTCCTTGCCCAAGTTAAGCTCATAGGCGAGGTGCTGATAGTGGTGCGCAACCTGCGTGCCAAGATTGCGGCTGCCCGAGTGGATGACTAAGTACTTGCCGCCCGCGTCGTCCACGTCAATCTCGATAAAGTGATTGCCACCGCCCAAAGTTCCAATGCTGCGCTCCAGTCTTTTGGAGTCCTTTAAGCTTCTGTAGCAGCGCAAGGCGGTCAGGTCAAATCGCTCCTGTCTGCCCTCCCATACCTTCATGCCGCAGGGAATCGCGTGCGCTGCCTCATCTATTCTTTCAAAATCAATATCAATATTGCCAAGATATACCGTGTACATGCCACAACCGATGTCCACACCCACCATGGCGGGTACGATCTTGTCGGTGACGGTCATGGTCGTGCCGATGGTGCAGCCCTTGCCGGCGTGCACGTCGGGCATAATGCGGATCTTGGCGGATGCAAACGCTTCGGTGTCGCAAACCTGCTTGATCTGCTCGCGAGCACCCTCGTCAATGGTGGTGGCAAAGCACTTGGCGGTGTTATAGATTCCTGTGATCTCTGTCATAATAGGGTCTCCTTTCTTAATAAGTTAAGTTGGTATTGCCCACTCAGTTTTGCAAAACGTAAGGAAGATACGTATCAAAATCCAATTGGATGATGGGTGTGGGCATCTGCTCCCGCGCCAAATCTATTGTGGGAACAGCAATAATATCAAAATGAAATGAGGGATCGGGGCGGTGGCAGTCCTCCCAACTGTAGGAAAGGTGGTTTTCGGTTTGTTCGAATTTCGGCCACGCTACCACCTTTCCGCATGCGTGATACCAGCCGTTATACCAGATCGTGCCATCCGGTTCATGCCCTCCCGTAACACTAAAGGCTTCTATCGGCTTTTGGGGATCAATGCCGAGCGATTGCAAGAATTCGGTCACGGTGGCAGGCACGGTTAAAATTGCCTTATCAAAATTTTGGCAGTCTTCGCAGGTGCAGCCCCGGCTTGTGGTGGGCACTTCGGGAAGCCTGTAGAAAGCGCGCGTGCGCTCGACGTCAACGTCAAGTATGAAGTTGGTAAGATGAAAAATCATGAGGTGCTCCTTTTTCAAAGTTGGATATGTTTTTGCCCGGTTTTGCTGAAGCCGAAGCATTCGCGGTACAGCTTTTTACCGATGTATTCGCTGTATTGATAGCAATCCCACCTGTAATATTCGTTCCAGTAGCTGATCATGCGGCTGTGTCCGAGCTTGATATAATCAAAGTTGAGTGCGCAGATGCGCTTATATGCGGTGCAGTCGCGCTGTGAGAGCGACTTGTATACGATACGCAGGATTTCTATGACGTATTCGTCGCAGATTTTGATGACGTAGGGAAGTGCCCATTCGGGCAGGTCTGTAGCAAGCAGGGCTTCGATGTGCCGCTGACGCACGTAGCCGTCATGGCTTCTGGAGCCGATGCAGTGCCAGATGATTTGCTGCTGCGCGGTCAGCTTGCACCCATGTCGCAGCTTGTTGCTTATGCAAATG
>JAGBXH010000004.1 GCA_017629395.1 Clostridia bacterium
ACAGGCGTCCTCGACTGTCCTCAGTTCATAATTATCTTTTTTGCTTAATTTTCCAAAATGTGTTTACATTCCTACCAAGATGTGTTATAATATACGTGCGACACAAGTGAATATTTGTTTTTTGTATTATGCAGACTAAGTGTACTTTTTTACTTCGGTAAAAATGTACGCTCCATTTTCGTATACTTTAGTTTGCATAGAGTACAACGAGAATCACTTGTGTCGCAGCAATTGGAGCTACCATTTTTCAGTGCGTGGCTTCGGCTGCGCACTTTTTTATTGCGGAGGAAGAACCATGAAACGCGATTTATTGATCAACTATGAAGATGGGCTTTTTCTTACCGATTTCTCCACCTATGAAGTCAATGCCTCAGTCAATGATGATCTTCTTTTGGAACGCGCTTGGGAGCACGTAGATGCGGCGTTGAACTCACCGAAATTCAATAGATACAGAAAATACGGCAATGCTCTCTATTGCGGCATTAAGCTTGCAGTTCATTATCGCATATACATTTATATCTTTCAGCATCCCGCAATGGACGCAATCATGATGTCCTTCAAAGCACCCGATCTGCTCATTTACGATGCAAATCTGCTTGCAGCAATATGCTCCTCCGCTTCCCTGTTTGATGCCAAAGCGGATAACGATACACGTAACGTACATATAACGTTTTCATTCTTTGACTAATCATATTCAAAAAGGGCTGCCCGTCGGGCAGCCCTAAAATTATATGTAATTTTTATTGTGTAAGAAAATCCGGAAGCTTCGGCATATCGATTCCATGCTGATCACAGAATTCCTCTATCTTTGCTTGCGCCTCGGGTGAAATCACTCTGCCCTCGCTGCGGTATATAGAGGATAATCCTGCATACACCACGCACAGCAGGCATATCAGCACAACAACAAAGCTGATCAATTTGAACTTCATGACCTTCGCCTCCAACAACAATCATACTATACTCAATACTCTTTTCTTTTGACCGCCGCCTTCACGACAGCAAAAGCCTTGCGCTCACCCTCCTTGGCAAGCGTACGCAGCCAGCTCTCCAAGAGTGCCGCAGTTTCGGGATGCATACGGGTACGAGCCTGACCGCGCATGAAATATTGCAGCGCGCTCTCATCCGTATACCGTTCCTTTTGGTATATTTTGCAGGCAGCCATTCTGTCGCAAAACATCTCCGCTACGTAGCGCACGGGCATTTTGACCGCAGAATAGGCGCGCACCGCAGGCACGTAATCAAACCAATACTCATAATGATGCTTGTTGCGCCCCTGATGATGCAGCCACATCTCCGAATATCCCTTTGCCTCACGCTGGGCTTCTCCCGGGCTGCGCGTGCCTTGATAATATTTCGCTCCCGGCACAAACTCGGCAAGCGAATATTTGGAAAGGTCGTGCCCCAGCCCCTGCCAGCCAATGCCTACGCGAAAGCAATGCGCGATCACCTTATGGCGGTGATGCGTGATGGTGATAAAATGCTTGACGGGATGTGCCATATCAGCGCAAGAAACCGTTGATGATCTGTTCCTCTGCCTGCTTTTCGGTAAGTCCCAGCGTCATCAGCTTGATCAGCTGCTCGCCTGCGATCTTACCAATGGCAGCCTCATGGATCAAGGAAGCCTGCACGTGATTTGCCGCTACCTTCGGAATAGCGTCCACGCGTGCGCTGTCCATAATAATGGCATCGCACTCGGTATGACCCGAGCAGCAGTTATTGCCGTTGATGCAGGACAGGAAGGTCTGGCGCGACTCGTCCTTGGCAACGGAGCGAGATACAACGTGAGCACCGCAGTCCTCACCGTCCAGATCGACCGTAAAGTCGGTCACGGCGGTCTGCTTGCCGTGCGTCATGATCTTCTCACCAATGACCAAGGTTGCACGGTCAGCCAGCTTTGCGCGCGTGACGCGCACGGTGGAGTCCACACCGCCCAGCTGAGCGGATTCGATTTCCATGTATCCACCCTCGTCAATGTCGATCTCGGTGGTAGGATTGAGCACCTTTTCGCCCGTGCCCTCGCCCTGTCCGTAGTGCTTTTCCACGTACTTGAGCTTAGCGTTTTTGCCTACGTGGAAGGCATGGATACCGTCGTGCGCCGTTTCCTCGTCGCCCGCGTTGTGAATGCCGCAGCCCGCAACGATGAGCACGTCGGCGTCCTCACCGATATAAAAATCGTTATAAACAAGATCCTTGAGCCCCGTCTTGGTCAGCAGCACGGGAATATCCACGCGCTCGTTCTTTGTACCGGGCTTGATGATGATATCGATGCCGGGCTTGTCCGTCTTGGTCACGATATCAATATTGGCTGTCGTGTGTCTTGCCGCGCCCTCGCCGTTTGCGCGGATATTGAATGCGCCCTCGGGCACGATCTCCAGATCCATGATCTGGTCAAGCAAGCTCTTCTGAATGCTGTCAAGTGCCATTACGCGTCACCTCCTACGATTACTCTGCAGGGCTTTTGCGTACCGAATAAGCCGGGCAGGATCTCCTCCTTGGTGCCCTTTGCACTCACAGTGCCCTCGGAAAGCACAATGATGGTATCCGCGATATCCAGAATGCGCTCCTGGTGGGTAATGATCAGAATGCTGCCCTTGTTCTTTTCGTACATGCGCTCAAAAACGGTGATCAGCGAGCCAAAGCTCCACAAATCAATGCCCGCCTCGGGCTCGTCAAACACGGCAAAGGGGGTATTTCTCGCGTTGATCATCGCGATCTCGATTCTCTTGAGCTCACCGCCCGAAAGAGATCCGTTGACCTCACGGTTGACGTATTCCTTTGCGCAAAGTCCAACCTCGGAAAGGTATGCGCAAGCCTGCGCGACCGAGATATCCTTGCCTGCCGCAATGGAGATCAGATCCTTGACCGTAATTCCCTTGAAGCGGACGGGCTGCTGAAAGGCATAGCTGATACCGAGGTTTGCACGCTCGGTGATGCCGAGCTCTGTAATATCCTGCCCCTGGAACAAAATTCTGCCCGAGGTAGGGGTAATGATACCGGCAATGATCTTGGCAAGGGTGGATTTACCCGAGCCGTTGGGGCCGGTGATGGCGACGAATCTGTCATCAATGGTCAGATTGACGTCGCGCAGTATATCTGTCGTCTTACCGGTCGATTCATCGGTGACCGAATAAGACACGTGTTGCAGTTCTAACATATAGGTCTCCTTACAGCCGCAAATGCGGCACAAATCAATGGTTTAGTTGTTGCCGTACTTAAAGGTGCGGCGAATCTTGGGCACGCGGGGCAAGCCCTCTGCGGCTGCCATGCGCTCTCTGACCATTTCGGAAAGCTCGTGCGATCTTGCTGCTCTGACCGTCTCTGTGTCGATCACATCCACAAAATCCACGTACACGCGGGTCTTTCTCCAAGGCGCGCGATGCTTGACCTTGTCGGTATCGGTCACACGCACGATCACAATGGGAACGTCCGCCTTTTTCGCCATCAGGAACACGCCCTCACGGAAGGGCAGCAATCCCTCGACCTGACGGTTTCTTGTCCCCTCGGGAAAAACGCCGTAGGAAATGGGCATGGTCTTCATGCGCTCCGCAACAGCACGAATGGTGGTCAACGCTTCACGCGCCTGTTCGCGGTTGATGGGCAAAAAGCCGCCCTTGTGCAAGTATTTGCCTACAATGGGATAGTTAAAGTTTTCGGGCTTGGATACGAACGCTACGCTGCGACCGCGCAAAACGGTCAGCATAGACATAAAATCGTGATCGGACAGGTGATTGGATACCAACAAAAAGTTGCCGTCTTGGGGCAGCTTTTCCTTGCCGCGCACGCGGATCTCAATACGCGCCAGTCGGAAATACAGCGCAATGGTCTCCACAAATATTGCAAGATATAGGTGGTTGGGCTTTTCCTGGGGCTTGGATTTATCCACGAACAGGGATAAAAGCACAAATCCCAATGCGTACAACGCAAAAAAGCCGATTGAATATCCGAGCCAAAGCACGATTGGAATCCAGATATCAAAGATAGATGTGACCAACGTCGCCTTCAAAAAAACTGTCAGCACCGAGCAAAGCGCACCCAGCGTTAAAAACAATTCAAGAAGCATATTTTTTCTCCTGTAATTTTACTTTGCAAGCTTGAGCAGCTCTTTGGTGATCTCGCAAAAGCGATCTGCCTCATTCTGCAAATGCTCCGAGCTTCTCTGCCCGCTCTCTGCGGGCGTAAGAGCCTGCGGCTCGCCGACTATGACACGCAATCTCTTGCCAAACAGAAAATTGTAGTTGCCGTCGATGGCGATCGGCACGACCTCACTGCCCGCCATAGTGGCAAGCAGCGCAAAGCCGGGACGGAACTTGTCCATCTCACCCGTCTTGGAGGTATGCCCCTCCGGGAAGATGATCATGCTGTTCCCTTCCTTCATGACGCGGATGCTTTCCTTGATCCAGCCTGTATCCAAACCGAAACGGTTAACGGGAATGGCGCGATTGTTGGAGAGCACCTGACCGACGATCCAGCTCTTTTCCATCTGGTCCTTTGCGGACAGAATATGAATGCGGTATTTCCACAAAAGCACCGCGATCAGAATGCCGTCCTTATGAGAAACGTGGTTGCAGGTAAACACCACGGGCTTGTCAAAGCCCATGCTCTTTCTCTCGGGATTGGCATAAATGACCTTGGGTCTAAACCCTATGTATACATATAAAACGCAAAGTACTCTGAAAATCAAGCCGCAAATCTTGCCAAGCAGGTTCTCCAAACGCTTCATAACGCCCTTCCTTATCTCAATGCATTAAAATACATTACAGTATTATATCATAGGATCTCCACAATTGCAAGAGTTTTCTTCAATTTCGGCAATTTGACACCAAAAATCTTTGAAAAATCTTTGAAGGAGTAAATTCTCCGAAAACTCTTGCAATTATGCGTAACATGTGATAAAATAAGATTTTGATAATACTTTTGAAAATCTTTCCCAAGGAGGAATTTAATATGTCTTCTTACAAGATCGATACAAAATGCGTACAATCCGGCTACGATCCCGCCAACGGCGAGCCCCGCGTGCTGCCTATCGTACAAAGCACCACCTATAAATACTCCGACGTTGACCACGTGGGAGATCTGTTCGACCTCAAGGCTGACGGTCATATGTATTCCCGTATCTCCAACCCCACCTTAGCTTGCGTGGAGGCAAAGATTGCGGATATGGAGGGCGGCGTTGGTGCCATGCTGGTTTCCTCGGGTCAGTCCGCAAGCCTGCTTTCCATTCTCAACATCACAAGTGCGGGTCAGAACTTTATCTCTATGTCCTCTATCTACGGCGGCACCATCAATCTCTTTGCCGTTACGCTGCAGCGCATGGGCATTGAAGTACGTTTTGCAACGCCCGACATGACTGACGAGCAGATCGAAGCTCTCATCGACGAGAACACCCGTCTGTTCTTTGGAGAGACCGTGGCAAACCCTGCCCTGATCGTATTCGACATTGAAAGATATGCAAACCTTGCCCACAAGCACGGCATTCCGCTGATCGTGGACAACACCTTTGCCACCCCCGTGCTCTGCCGCCCCTTTGAGTTCGGTGCGGACATCGTGGTGCACTCCACCACCAAGTACATGGACGGTCATGCAACCGTTGTGGGCGGCGTGATCGTGGACAGCGGCAAGTTTGATTGGGAGGGCTCCGACAAGTTCCCCGAAATGAACGAGCCCGACGAATCCTATCACGGTGTGATCTATACCAAGCAGTTCGGAAACGCCAATGCCTACATCACCAAGGTGCGCGTACAGCTTTTGCGTGACCTGGGCTGCACCATGGCGGCACTCCCCGCATTCATTCTCAACCTTGGCTTGGAAACGCTTGCCGTCCGTATGGAAAAGCACTGCTCCAACGCGCTCAAGGTGGCAACCTACCTGCAAAATCACCCCAAGATCGATTGGGTATCCTACCCCTCCCTGCCCGGCGACGCACAGTATGAGCTGGCGCAAAAGTACCTGCCCGACGGCTGCTGCGGCGTTATCTCCTTTGGCGTCAAGGGCGGCAGACAGGCATCCGTCAGACTCATGGACAGCCTGAAGCTGGCTGCCATCGTCGTCCACGTTGCAGACGCGCGCACCAGTGCCCTGCACCCCGCAAGCGCAACCCACAGACAGCTGACCGACGAACAGCTGATCGCCGCAGGCGTACGCCCTGAGCTGGTACGCTTCTCCGTCGGCATTGAAAACCCCGACGACATTATCGCAGACCTCGCGCAAGCGCTCGAGCAGGTCTAATACACGTATAAAGGAGCACATCCGATGCCCATTAAAATTCCCAACAGGCTTCCCGCTACCACCACGCTGCTGGAGGAAAACATCTTTGTCATGACCGAGACGCGCGCCATTACGCAGGACATTCGTCCCTTGCGCGTGCTCATGCTCAATCTCATGCCGCAAAAGATCGTGACCGAAACGCAGATCGCGCGTCTGATCGGTAACACCCCTTTGCAGGTGGAGCTGGAGCTTCTGCAAACCGCCACGCACAAATCCACCCACACCTCGGGTGACCATATGCTGGCATTTTACAAGACCTTTGACCAAGTACGCGATAAGCGTTACGACGGCATGATCATCACGGGTGCGCCCGTGGAGCAGATGCCCTTTGAAGAGGTGGACTACTGGCAGGAGCTTTGCGAGATCATGGAGTGGAGCAAGACCCACGTGACCAGCACCTTCCATATCTGCTGGGGTGCACAGGCAGGTCTTTACTACCACTACGGCGTGCCGAAATACCCGCTTGACAAAAAGCTGTTCGGCGTGTACGAGCACTCGCTTGACTATAAGCGTTCGATTTTGTTCCGCGGCTTTGACGACACCTTTAAGGTGCCCCATTCCCGCCACACCACCTGCCACCGCGAGGACATTGAAAAGGTGCCCGAGATCCGCATCTTAGCAAGCTCTCCCGAGGCGGGCGTATTCGCCTGCATGACCGAGCGCGGCAGACAGGTATTCATCACCGGTCACTCGGAATACGACGCGGATACACTCAAAAAGGAATACCTGCGCGACAAGAACGCGGGACTGCCCATTGAGCTGCCCAAGAACTACTTCCCCAACGACGACGAGACCTGCGAGCCCATCGTCAGCTGGCGTTCCTGCGCAAATCTTCTGTATTCCAACTGGCTCAACTACCTCGTTTACCAAACGACTCCCTATAACATTGAGGAAATTCAATAATTACGACCAAAAAGCCCTTGCTCGGCAAGGGCTTTTTTGATTGATACGTTTGTATGTCGTTTAATTTCCACCTAAAATATTATCGATCTTATCCTGCGCAACATTGATGTTATGCTCCAGATCCTGCACAACGGGACACAGCTGCGCTCTTGTAAGATTGGGCTTGGCTACGGGGTTTCCGTCACCATTCAACGTAAAGTAAGCAGATGCTCTTTCGTAAGCCTGCTCCACCTCCACAATACCCGTACCTGCAAAGGTGGTATCGTCGATCATCGTCTTAGCGCGGTTCAGCAGCGACTGGAACTCGGCAATCATTCGATTATCCACGGTTTGCACCAACGTTTTAAGATTGGTATTCTTTGCTACGTTGTAAGAATAATTTTCGGTCACCTTATACGTAGCGGCATCTGCCACCCAGTTGTCGGTTACGAACGAGCCCGTACCGCCGGCAGTACCGTTATAGCTGACGATGGGTGCCTGACCCTTATACGTCTCACCAATCTTATACCAGTCACCCACGATGTTGCCGTTAGCATCTCTGTCGCAGGTAAATACCGTAACGTAAACGGGAGCATTCCCGTTTTTCTTGCTCAAGGGGTCTGTGGTCAGATACATTGTCATCTCACAGCCGTATCCGTAGAACGGAACACCCTTATCGGGGTTCACGGCAACGTAATCGTCACCGGTATTTCTGTTTCCGTCCAGATTTTCGTGCTTGATAATGACAGTTGCAGGCTTGGTCTGTCCGTCGATCACCAGCTGAAGCTGTCCTGCAAACAGCGTGTTGATCGTCATAGCGTCATCCGAGGTTGCATCACCTACGTTACCCACGTAGTTGGACGTCCATTCCTGGCTGCCGTCATACTTATTATCCAAAACGTCCACAAGCGTTTGATAGGTGGAATTCGTGTTCAGAATATCCAGGAATTTATCGTGAACTGCTTCTACCGCCTCTGCTTCCGATTCTACGTTGATACCAAACTGATAGTTGATCAGCGTTTTGTACGTGTCGTTTTTACTCAAGCTGCTTCCTAACTTATAGGTAACGTTGAACTTCAGCGTACCGCCGTTCGCGCTGACAACCTTTCCCTCGGTAAATGTAGTAGAAACCTGTATCTGGCTGCCGGTGTTCCACGTGCTCTCTGTGATCAGATCATTGTTGTACCCGGAGGCCTGTTTCTGATAGTACAGGGCTCTGAACGCATATTCTCGTTCGGTGTTGTTGAGCACCTCGATCTCATACGTAACGTAAGCCTCTGAGCCGGATTTCTCTTTTTTCATGGAATTGTTCACGGTGGTGGAATACTCAAGCGCATTCTGGGCGTAAGTATTCATATTCGACTGCCCCTTGACTTTGATTCCGATGATGAACAAGCCCGACGGAATTTCGATCTCCGCAGAACCCGTCACGTTCATGGTATCTGTCAGGGCAGCATAGCCCATGGTCAAAAAGCAAAACATAAGGGAGAGTGCAATGCAAAGCACCGTTAAAGCTCCTTTAGTCATCATTACACCCTCCTTTCTTTCAGGCTTTATTTTTTTCTCTTGGTTTCCTCTGCCGGCGTTGTGGTCAACGCTGTTTCGGCATGGCGCTTGATAACGCCGATGATCTTTTTGATTGCATACGGATGCAGCGCGGGATCGATCTTGTGATTCTCATGCGCAACCGCTGCCTTTCTGATCACCTCTCTGTTCTTGTGCACGTCTCTGGTAGGAACAAGCACCATATCACCCTTTTCCAGCTGCTCGCCGTTGGGGTCATAGCGGTAGACCTTATTGTTCTTTGCCTTATCGGGCCAAACGACGCCGATGACTTCAATGCCTTCCTCAAGCTCTTCGTCGTCATCCTCCACGTAATTGACCTCCTCAAGCACAACGTCCGGCTCCGCCATAGCCTCGGCAACCTCTTCCTCGGGCACGCTCTCATCAAGCAGCACGACCTCCTCCTCGGGCTCCTTTTCAACGGGCTCACCGTAGATCTCGTCGTAATTGTCAACTCTGATAGCGTAAGTATAGAGGATCTTGGTATTGGTGGGAATGACAAACTCGGTCATGGTCTGGTCGAGATTTTCAAACATCAGGATGGGAGATTGAATGGTATCGCGGATACCAAGCATCTCAGTAAAGGTCTTGATGGGCACGATCTGATATCCCTCGGTATCAAACTCACCCTCCATTTGCTGAATGAAGGAGCGGTACTGCGATACCAGCTTGCGCACCTTGTTGGTATAGTTGACGTCCTCGTTACGGGTAATATACACGAATACGGTCAGGAACGCTGCCTGAAGCACCGCGATCGAAAGCAGAATGATTGCCAGGATCAGAAATACGTTCTGGTTGATCGCACCGCTGCAAGCAAGCACCTTGCTCTGCCCTTCGGTGGTGCTGGAGGTGGAGAAAATGCTGAAATTCTCCTCGGTCAGAGGAACGTTCAGGGAAACGAAATAAGAATTTTCGTTGTTGTTTTCAAACTCCTCACAGCTGCTGAGCACGTTGACCGTCATGGTCACGACCAACGTAGAGGTCGTATCGCGCAAGCCGTAAGCATTGATAAACTCGGTTGCCAGAGCGTTGTACTTCTGATAATCAATGGCAACGCTCTTATTGATGCTCAGGCGATTGCCATCCTGCACACTCTCGCGGGTTTCCGGCAGGATCTCAAAGACGGGGGCGTAGATAAAGTCACCCGTGCTCTTATTTGCAACGATCATCTGTGCATCTACACGATAGGTGTAATCAAAGCCGACGTTCTCAGCATCCATGTTCAGCTTATACGCAAAATCGGCAGTGATGTCCTTGATCAGCGAAGAAACGTAGGATTGATCCTTCCCTACAAAGTCCTGTTCAAAGAAGTTATTTTCCTTGAGGAAAACCTTGTAATCAACGCTGCCGTTCTCGGTATATTCAATGTAATAGGTGCGATTCATGCGCTCGTATACGGCAATGCCGACAAAAGCCATTGCCAGCACGACGGCAAGTGCGATGAGCTGCACAAGGATCCATTTTTTTCTGTTGCGCTTATATTCCTGGCGTCGCAGTCTTTCAGCCTCAGACATGGGGTTTCTCCTTTTCTTTCGTGATGATATGCAAGACCCGAGGGCTTGCTTGCGAAATATTATCGCTTGAATAAGCTACGCATCCAAATGGTTGGGTAGCCGATATACGGAATTTTGTGATTGACAAAGCCTACGACGTCGGCACGGGTTATATAGCCCGCGTCAAGGTCCTCGTTGGCATCGCCCTTGGTATAGTACCTTGTGGTACCGTTGATGGTTTGTATGTCTGCAACTCGGTGAATGACCAAGGAGTTGTTTTTTTCAAACACAATGACCTGCCCTTCTTGAATGGGTTGGTCGTCAATTCTTTGGAAAATCGCGGCATCACCCTGATTGAGCTCACCCGTCATACTGGTGGTTGCTACAATCAGCAAGCCGTAGCGGAATTGATTGGAGATCAGCATGATCACGGGTATTGCCATAGCCAGCAACACAACCGAG
>JAGBXH010000329.1 GCA_017629395.1 Clostridia bacterium
TCCCTTATTCTTATACATTGAGATGATTTTCTCCGTTCTTTTTGAGCAAGGAGCTGCAAAGAAGAACATATTTCGCTGCGCGAAATTAAACAGCGTATGAAAAGTTTCGCGCCTGCGGGCGCGACTTGGGGCGCTGCCCCAAGTCCCCGCCGCCTTTTGAAAAAGGCGGGCGAAAACTTTCGTGAGTTGGGTCGTCCAAATTTACAGCACCGCCGTCATTTGCGGCACCAGCAGGTAAATGACGATCAGGAAATAGACCAGCAGCGTCAGCGTGTCTACGATAGTCGTAATAAACGGGGATGCCATGACAGACGGGTCAAGTCTGATCACCTTCGCGCCAATCGGTAAAATCGCGCCGATCAGCTTTGCTAACACGATTGCTACAAACACGGTCGCACTGACCGCTGCAGCGATCATGAGATACTGCGGCTCGGTATTGAACTTGCAATCGTACGCCCAGGTCTTGATAAAGCACGCACCAAATACGCACGCACCGCACAGCATGGCAATGCGGACTTCCTTCCATACCACGCGCAATATGTCCTTGGGCTCAATTTCGCCCAGCGAGAGCGCACGAATGACCGTAACCGACGACTGTCCGCCCGCGTTACCGCCCGTACTCATCAGCATGGGGATAAATGCCGAAAGGGAAAGCACCAGCGGAAAATCAAGCGCGTCGATCTTGCCCTCCAGCATGGTAATGATGGTGCCCGTAAAGGTTGCAGTCAGCATCAGGAGTAGCAGCCACGGAATGCGCTTTTTGAAGTTTTCCCATACGCTTGTACGCATATAGGGCTTGTCTGTCGGCAAAATTGCCGCCATTTTTTCAATGTCCTCGGTGGTCTCTTCTTCAATGACGTCCAAAGCGTCGTCGACGGTTACGATACCCACAAGGCGGGATTCACGGTCCACAATGGGCAGGGAAAGCAGGTTGTACTTTGCAATGATGTCGGCAACCGTTTCCTGGTCGTCCAGCGTGTTTGCGTAAATGATATTGGGCTCCATGATGTCACCGATCAGCGCGTCACGTGCCGAAAAAAGCAGATCCTTGAAGGACACGATGCCCTCCAAGATACGGCTGTCGTCAATGACGTAGGCGGTGTACACGGTTTCCTTGTCAATACCGGTCTGTCTGATGTGCTTGATCGCCTCGGAAACCGTCATGGTCTTGCGCAGATCCACAAATTCGCTTGTCATGACGCTGCCCGCGCTGTCCTCGGGGTAGGCAAGCAGGCGATTGATCTGTGCACGCGTCTCAGGCGTGGTGTTTTTCTTGATGCGGCGCACAATGTTGGCAGGCATCTCGGTCAGCATGTCAACCGCGTCGTCAAGGAACAAGTCTTCGACGATGACCGAGATCTCTCGGTCGGTCATAGCGGAGATAATGCGCTCCTGCAAGGGCGCGTCAAGCTCGGCAAAAACCTCTGCCGCGCTGTCCTTCTTGAGCAGACGGAATACAGCGGGAATACGCTTGGGCGGGAGATTTTCAAAGAAATCCGCCGCGTCAATAGGATTGAGCTTTTCAAGCTCACGCACGAAATCGGCGTATTTCTTGTTGTCCAGCAGATCTTCGAGGCTTTCGAAGGTGTCCTCCATGATCTCCTCGTAGGAGTCGGGCATTTCGTCCTCGGCAAGTGCCTGCTCGTCCTGCTCAACCTCGCGCTCCTGTTCCTCCTCCTCGCGCTCAAACTGCTCGTCCAGCTCGCGCTCGGCTCTCTCTTGCTCGTCCTCGTCAAGACTTAATCGTGGGGCGGGTGTCTTTAATTGATCATCTTCGGTTGTTTGCTGCTGCAGCTCCTCGTCGAGCTTTTCGTTTTCTTCGCGCAAGAGATTCACCCCACTTTCACGTATAGCCGAAGAGAGCCGAACTCACACGGTTTTGAGCGGCAAATATCTGCACCTGCTACAGAGAAAATACTCGCAATATCTTATATTGCTTCGCATTTTCTCTTTGCATCTGCGAAATATTTGCTCGCGCAAAACTGCGTTTCCCCCTCCGGCGTTGTATTTTTTGATGGATTTTGTCAAAGCGAGGCGAAGCAAGATACGCATCTTGCAAGACGAGATTTGGCGAAAGACGCGAAAAATACTCGCCGCA